>JANODQ010000599.1:0-2128 GCA_031412775.1 Pirellulaceae bacterium
CTTCAGTGGAGTTGGGGCAACATAGCCGAATTGATCGTAGCTGGCTGGAAAAGATCGTCGATATGCCTAACGTCAAGACGGTCCAACTGAAACACACTTCCCTCACCGCTCAGGACCTTCAACTACTCAGTAAGATGAAAACTCTTGATACGCTTGAGATACTCTACATGCCACTGGACGACTCGGCGATTGAAACAATTGGTACGCTGCCAATCTGGGGAAGCTTGCGAATCTTTGGGACACAAATTTCACCCGCTTCGATACCAAAATTGGAGTCGCTTTTAGAGGGAACCCAAGTCGTATTCGGATTGGGAGGATTCCTTGGGATCCAAAGCAACGCGATGACGCTTGAAGTCAGTCAAGTCACACCTGGCAGCGGTGCTGATAAAGGTGGCATGACGGTTGGTGATCGCATTCTTTCGATTGACGGGAAACTTTTACAGAACTTCGAGCAGCTACGGAAAGAGCTCGCCAAATCACCAGCAGGGGGCCGCGTGCATATTGAGGTGCGTCGCTATAAACGCGAGATTGTGGAAGATCGTATGACAGTCGTCCCCGTTGATGTCATGCTCCCGATAATCCTCGGTGAGCAATAAAACAAAAGTGACAACCAAGTCTAGCACGTCGAATCCCAGTACGTTAAACCCCAGTACGTTAAACCCCATTACGTTAAACCCCAGTACGTTAAACCTCAGTACGCCCAAACAACGCAAGTGGTTGACGTCGATTCGATCAGCCCTTCTGGAATGGTTTGCGACTTCCCAGCGTGAACTTCCTTGGCGACAAACGACTGATCCTTATGCGATTTGGATTAGCGAGATTATGCTCCAACAGACGCAAGTCGCGACGGTGCTTCCTTATTACTTCCGATTTCTCGAACGCTTTCCAACGGTTCACGAACTCGCCAGTGCTGATGAAGTGGAGTTGATGCGTTATTGGGAAGGGTTGGGGTACTATCGTCGAGCACGACAAATGCACGCCGCTTCGAAGCAAATCATCGAAGCACATAACGGAGTTTTTCCCACCGATTTCGAAGAAGTTCTCGCACTCCCCGGGATCGGTCGCTACACGGCAGGTGCCATATGTTCGTTTGCATACGATGCATCGACACCCATCGTCGAAGCCAATACGCAGCGATTATATGCTCGATTGCTTGAATGGGATAAACCGCTCACAGAACGCCAATCGCAAGACCGATTATGGGAGCTTGCCACTGCAATATTGCCTGAAACAAGTGGCTCGCGACAAGTAAACTACGCAGCGATGGAACTGGGCTCTCTCGTGTGCAGGCCACAACCCGGTTGCCCTCGATGCCCTCTTGTCGACCTGTGCCCTACCGCCCGCAATGGATTGCAAAAATCGATCCCGGCACCCAAAGTAAAAACAATTTACTCAGATCGATTCGAGGTCGCATTGCTTATCCGCGATCTTGATTGGGAAAATGCAGATCGAGTAAAACACAGCGATGCACCGAACTACCTCATACGTCAATGCGGTCCTAACGAATGGTGGACTGGTTTGTGGGATTTTCCGAGAATTGAGATTTCAGCCGAGAACTTTGAAGAACTCGATCGACCACTGCTTGTCAGCTCCGTTCGCGAAAAAAATTCACGAAACAGCAAGAATCTTAAGCGAATAGATCAACTCGCTCCAGCATTGCAAATAATCAGCGAATCGCTTCTCAGTCGATTCGGTATAGCGATCCAAATCCAAGGAGGCGCACTTCGAACGATTAAACACAGTGTCACTCGCTATCGAATTCAGCTTGGCGTTTGCAACGCACGGTTAATGGGACCATTTACGAGCGACTTACCCGGTTTCAAATGGGCAACGCTCGAAGAACTACAGGCCCTTCCACTTTCAGCCAGCGCGAGAAAAGTCTTTCAAGGTCTCCAATGATCAGGAAATCAGCATTGCATAGAATATGAGCAGAAGTTGAAAATTAGTGGCTTTGCTGACCACTCGCAATCTGTAGGTTGTTAGAATCACGTTCGTCGACGAATGATTCCAAACATCGCAATCTCCACCTTCCAGCGTACTGTAGGGACCATTCAACTGAATCCGGGTAAATGGTACACCCTGGTGATCGAGAACAAAGGAGAAAACGTCGTGGCAACGATCGCAGGAC
>JANODQ010000600.1:0-1774 GCA_031412775.1 Pirellulaceae bacterium
CTAGACCACCAAACCGCCTCGTACATGATAGTAGATCAACCGAGTGCCCTCGCAACAGATCGACTCCTAATAGCGTGGAAAGATCCAAAACGTGTTGATTTACACCTAATTCAATCGGCAATAAGGCACTCGACCAAGTTCCTCCACCGGGCGTCTCGGACTCAACGTAAGAGCCCAAGCTGAGTGGCTTCGAACCCGCCTTGCGTTGCTCGATCGCAGTTCGCAAGAAGTCGCCGAGTATCGTGTCTTCTTCTTGCCATTTCTTAGGAAGTGACTTTGGTGGAATCACATCGATGTCGGTTGACCATGTGGAAGGCTGGCCATAACCAAACTCGCGTCTCAGCCAAACGATCAGCTCTTCCAATGCGGCAGGCCCAACTACGGTTGCCGATTCCAGATCCATCTGGATTTTCCACCGTACCAAAGTATGACGACCGGAAGCTTCGCTCTGAAGGCGATTGATTCGCTTGGTCATCATCTGGCGAATATCACGACCGAGTGCCATGTCTTCCGCATCGATTGTTTGTGTGCTGTAGCGAACAAGATCCACATCGATCGAATGAACTTGCTCTTTGCGACTCGCATCCACGTCAACAATAAAACAACCATGAGCTCCCTCTTCAGCCATCGATCGCCCTTGAGGCGAACCGCAGTATCGCATTTGTTGGCCTTCATCACGTAAGGCCAGTCGTTGATGGTTGCCGCCCAGGGCCCAGTAATCAATGCGTTCGTTCGATAAAGATTCTGTATCGGCCTCGCCAAAACCAACCGCGATTCGATAGTTATCGTCCGCTTCGGCTTGATACTCGGAAGCACGAATCGTCTGTGTCCCGGTACTTGATCGACCAACTAACGTTGCGATCGGTGTTCCATTTCGACGGTGCACGACCGCCTCGATACGCTTTGAGAATAGATGCACATTCGAAGGAAGTGAAACGGCGGCTGGCCATCGCTCGGGGTCGTCAGCAATCCCACCAACCCAGTAGATCGGGATCTTTCGCTGAGCCAGCAGATCAAACTGCTCAAGCAAAAACGCTGGTCCGGCTGCACCGCAGGCGATCGGATTCAGCATATCTCCAGCAAGTATCACAAAATCGACATTCTCAACGATTGCCGCTTCGAAAACCGCCTCGGCTGCCTTCCAAGGTGCAGATACCAACGCCGGCCGGAGATGATCCGGCACGTCTGGAAGGTCCAAAAGTGGTCGCTCAAGGTGAAAATCGCTCGCGTGGAGAAACCGAAAGGACTCCCTTCCCATTTCGTATCTTCCTTATGAAAAACTGGCTAGTCTGTATCAGCCCCGGCAGTCTAGTGGATTTGGCGAGTCTATGCCAAGTCCGGTTTCGCGCACCCACAATATTGTGTGCAACTTCAAAAAGTGCAAGCTAGTAGTTTAAAACGGGAGGGTACTAGCTTCCGCATCGTGGTACGGTAACTTTTTTCTCTGCATGTGCCATACGCCGACCTGTCCTCGAGCAAGTTCGACCTTTTTGGAAATCTGGTTGTTACTTGTTGCATAAAACAAGATTCAATTTATCTCCGCGAGATCCACCGGTCGAAGTTGGCTACCAGGGGATGTGATAATCTGCTCAAGTACTTCAATCTGCTTTTCGGTACATTCAATTTTGGCAGTCTCTCTTGATATCACCTTTCTCATTGTGATTGACCTAACATTGAGAAGTCAAGTCATTCTTGGAGTGGTCTGATGAACCCTGAGTCGATGGCACTAGCCACGAGTATCGAGTTTGCCAAAATTTACCAGATAGCACCCGAG
>JANODQ010000601.1:0-7766 GCA_031412775.1 Pirellulaceae bacterium
GTAGCAATGCGCGTTGGGCACCCTGGGCCGGACACGAAGGCCTTCGTGCTGCCGCAAAGCTTCATAATCAGCACCATTTTGTTGCTCGGTGTTTCTGGTTGCTTGCATTATGCAGTGTTGGCTGCAAAGAGTAATCAGTCAAAGTCGGTACTTAATCTTACAAGTATCGCTATGATTCTTGCACTGGCATTCTTTGCCATGCAGGGTGAAGCAATGTATCGATTGATGAGTCGTGCACTGGTTGCTCAATCGGCGAACTTCAGCCCGTATCCACTTACGTTCCTTCTGGCCCTCGTCCATGCGTTGCATGTTGTGGGAGGCGTGATCGCATTAGTTTCCGTAATCTTTGGGGCTATCAATAAATCCTATGATCACGAAAGACATTGGGGTTTGATGTTTTGCGCAATGTATTGGCACTTCTTAGACGCCGTCTGGATTTTTATGATGGTGTGCTTCATAGTTGCAGTAGCCATCATCCAGCGAGCACAATTCCCGGCTTAATTGTAAGTCGCAATGTTGTCGCGATTGATAAGCAGTTTAAGCAGTTTCGAGGAGGATAATGGCTGTTTATGTGGCTAATCTTTGGCAGTCGAACTGCTCTGGAAATATACCGTGCGTTTAATAAATTGCAGACGGTGCATACGACGAATTTTGACCCTACCTCTGTTTTGAGTTATGCTCGTGATTGAATGACCACAGCCGTTGCATTATCGCGACCGGATTCGTTTACGGCTGTTAGGACGAGTCTTGCAGCCGGTGACTGCGAACTCATCACGGAAGGTGGATTTCGAACAAGGTCTTCGATCGCGTGATCCCAGATACCTTCTACCACACCGTCGGTAAGCAAGATAAATGTGTCGCCTGGGAAGTATCGGACGGTACCGACTTGAGGCCGGAGGTAGCGATGCCCGGAACCAAGACATTGACTGAGCGCGGAACGCTGGGGATGCTCGCGAGCCTCTCGCTCATTGATTTGACCAGATCGTCGCAACCATCCAACGTGCGAATGGTCTTCGGTCAGCTGTTGAAGTCCGGCATCGGCGTGCAGATGGTAGAGCCGCGAATCACCGATATGCCCAAAGTACAATCGATCGTTTCGAAACCAGACAAGCGTCAGTGTGGCTCCCATTTCGATGCAATTTGAATCGTATTTACTAAGGTCTAGCATGTCTTGATGAATACTTTCTAGCAACTCAAGAATGACTTTCGCCACATAAGCTTGCTCCGTGCCAACCTTCATTCCAAACTCGCGGGGCAAACGCTGTGTTATCTTCTGAGTTGCAATCTTGCTTGCGAACTCTCCGGACTTTTGGCCTCCCATTCCGTCGCTTACTGCGAAGATAAATTCGCGGTTGTCAATCGTTGAAGAACCTGCAAATCCTAGATAGGAAATCCCACGCCGATCGAGCATGGCTGCCAAGAACGCGTCCTCATTGTTCGTGCGGAAGCGTCCGACGTTTGTCATGCCGGACCAATCTAATTGCACCTTCCGAATCTCTTTTGGATCAACGCCTTTGTTTGGGTCTTCTTCGATCGATACGGACGGATCTAAAATCGTTGCAAATTCAAAATCGATCAAACAAAAGCGCCCGTCGCTTTCACGATAAGTGACATTACGCAGATAGGCGTCGTCATGTCGAACTCCGTATTGCTCAAGCTCAGCAAAAAGCTCTTTGAGCTTTGCTTCACTGATCTGCTCGACCCGGCCACCACAGTTGTTAGTCACCAATTCAAGGCGTTCTGGATGTGTCTCGAGTACCTGCGGGACAAACGGACATTCACGAAACTCCAAGTAGCGAAGCACTCGCACTTCATTGGCGTATCGAGTCTGCGCGTCCGGGCCATGGAAGATTTTGTAAACCTTGCCATCGTAACCCAGTCGAACGGTAGCACGCTGCGTATTTTTGGCTTCAATCATATGGAAAAGGTTGATTTGTGCGACAGAGTCATAAAGTGAGCCGCTGGAGGGCTCACTATTCGCCACGTATCATACCGATTTTAGCCAAATCGATCACCGGTGATCGGAGACCTGGCAAGTCTGAAGCACTACGCAAACCTTCAATTCAAAGACGCGTATCTCGCTACGCCCGCGAAGGTACGCGATAATTTTGCTATGTAAATGCTACTTTTAAGAACTTGGGTAACAGACTATCTCAAACGCCGAACAACACCGATGACAATTCCCTTGATATCTGCGTTATCAACATAGATGGGTTTCATATGCCGATTGGCTGGCTGGAGTCGGATCCGCCCGTTTTCTGGGAACCAATATTTGAGCGTCGCTTCATTCTCATCGGTTTGAGCAACGACGATTTGGCCTGGATAAGCATACGACTGCTTTTGAATTACCACGTAATCTCCATCGGCGATGTGAGCGTCGATCATAGAATCTCCCGTCACTTCTAATGCAAACCGATCGTCTCGGCAAAGCATCTCGGCAAAATCAATTGTCTCTGTCTGCTCCTCCGCCAATGCACAAGCTCCCGCAGCGACTCGACCTGCAAGCGGCATCACGGCGATCGACTTGGCACGCGCCGCTGGGCTTTCGGTCAGTTCGATCGCACGCGACTTATTCGCATCGCGTTTAATCATTCCCTTCTTTTCCAATGCCTTCAAATGACACATCACACCGTTGGGTGAGCTAATGTCCATCTTCTCGCCAATCTCGCGAACGGTCGGCCCGTATCCACGATTAATGATCTTATCGCGTATAAAGTCGTATACGTTTTGTTGGCGATCTGTAAGAAATCGATTCATGATTGAATAATGCCTTGCGAGAAGTGACGAACTGCGAACACTCTCGTGTTCAGCTGTTATTAGTGTACTAAGGTGTACGAAATAAGAATAGTCCTCTTCGTTAAATACTGTACGAAGAAGCTTTGGAATTCGCTAGCAAACTTGGCTGTTTTAGAGTCGCGAAAGGAAGCTCGTGAGAGCGACTGTTAGATATCAAGAATCCAACGACTCTCTCAATTGCATTGAACGAGGTGCAAAGTGCACCCATCATTTTGCTCCAGCCTTTTGAGACGCTTTGCGGAACGCCTCGAAACGCTCTCGCAGCGATTCTGGTGGACGTACTCGGGAGCCTTCCTCGCGAATTCCAGTCAAGCCGTCAGTTCGACCGAGAACCGCTCGCGTGCTGCCAGTTTGCGATACCAATCCGAGCGATTGAAGCATGTCTTCGTAATCCTTCTTCTTGCTGGGGTCGATCATCGCCTGGTCTCGTGCAGCTTGCCATCTATCGACGAACGCTTGCATCTGCTCCTTGCTCCAGCCCATGCGTTTAAGCAGCTCAGGGTCCGGTTGCTCTCGTTGTCGCTTCAGTGAATCGAGAACGAGATCGGTCGCCGATTTTGCGTACTCTGTTGTCTCCTTAGAAGAACTCGCCGATGACTCGTTTCCCCCAACAGCACTTCCAGCAGCACTTCCGGCAGCACTTCCAGCAGCACTTCCAGCAGCACTTCCCGATTCGCCAGATGAGTTCATGCCTTGCGAGCCGCCCGAGCTAGCACCACTCGATTTGTTGGAGCCACCGGAACTCTTGGATGCACCAGAACTTCCTTTGGCTTGCCCACTTCCTTGGGATTGAGAGCCCTTTGACGAAGCATCCTGCGACTTTGCTTCACTCGATTTGGAATCGCTCTTGCTTGGATTGCCCTTTGCGGAATCACCTTCATTGGATTTTGACGAAGAGCTATTCGAAGCGTCTTGTTGTGAGGGGTCAGACGATGCACCTTTCTCCCCCGACTGTCCGCTCATCGACTTGCTACCGGCAGGGTCAGAACTCGTAGGCTGATTATTTTCAAGCTTGTTACTTTCTGGCTGGGAATTTTTGGCATTCGAATCTTCAGGTTTCGCGTTGTTAGGCGTTCCGCTTTCGGACTTATCGCGTCCTTGCTTACTGTTCGACTCGTTCGCGTTCGAATCATTGGACTTTGAGTCTTGCCCTGACGGGGATTCTTTAACTGAAGGGCTGTTACTAAGTGACGTCTTCGATTGGTTCGGATTGCCTTTGTCCGATGAACCCTTGGAGTCATCGCCGGCGCTGGGCTCATTGGCTTTCGATTTATCTTCCGAATTCGATTTAGCAGGATCAGACTTAGCAGTGTCGGACTTAGCGGTGTCAGACTTAGCAGGGTCAGATTTATTCTGCTGGTTACTAGGTGGGGTGTCTCTGCCCGGCGAATTATTGCTCGGCGAATCACTCTTGTTGCCATTGGACGCAGAGGCATCTTTAGGATCCCCGGATTGTTGTTTGTTACCTGATTGTCCACTTGAAGAATCATCACTCTTTTGATCAGTCGCATTATCTGGATTCGATGACTTATCGGGCGTTTTTTCTGGTGACTTGTTTGTCTTCGATTGATCACCGGAAGGCTTACCCGCGTTTGCAGCCTGGGGATCATTGGTTGGCTCGCTCTTGCCATCCGATGGACCTTGGTCGCGGTTTGGTTTCGCGTTAGTACCTTCGTTTGACTTCGATGGATTCAATATTTTTTGCAACCGCTCAAAAGCCTCACCATCATGTGTCGGCGTCTGCCCGTCTGAAGCATCCCCGTCAGGAGCATCCCCGTCGGCAGCGTTTGATTCGGATGGATCAGCCTTGGAACCACTCGACTGCGGATCGTTTGGATTGGCAGGATCGCTTTTCATGCCAGGGCTTTGGCTTCCGTTCGGGGATTCTTTTCCAGCTCCCTGTGCGCCTTGCGATTGAGCTCCGGAAGGTTCCCCTGATGCGTCATTCGGTGAATCATTCGATGCATCACCTGACGAATTGGATGACGAATCGGATGACTGGCCACCAGATTTGCCGCCAGCCGATTTTTGACTCCCTTGCGGTTGCCCTCCAGAAGAATCAGACGACTCGGAAGCACCACTTGGATCATCGCCAGAACCCTGGTCTTTACCGGATTGGTCTTTCGACTGCGAGTCCTTAGGCTTCTGCTGTTCAGGTTTTTTGTTGTCAGGTTGTTGCTTCTGATCGCGCGTGGGTTGGTCTTTGTCTTGAGGTTGATCGGTAGCTTTGTCCTTTGGTTGATTCGGAGTCGACTTGGGCTGTGACGGGGTTTTCTCTTGAGCTTTATTGCGTTGCGAATCATCCTTCGGAGCGTCATTCGCCTGATCGGCAGCCTGCTTAGATTGATCTTGTTTATTTGGCTTTTGTTCGCCGGACGGCTTTTCGTTTAGGTTGTCGGGATTTTCTTTGGACGTTTTTTTGTTTGGTTGTTGAGGGTCGGATGGGGACTTCGATTTGGGAGTGTCGTCGGATTGCGACGGATCTTTGCTTTGGTCCTTTTGTTTTCCACCTGAAGCATCGTCGGTTGCCTTGGGATTTTTTGTTGGTGGCGTCACCTTCAAAGTGACGACTCGCGACTTGACAACATTGGGTGCTGGTTTCGACGTTTGGGGATCATGGCGATTGTCGCTGGCTGTTAACACCAAGTCGATTTTGTCCCCTAACTGTAAGCCTAGTTGTTTCGGAGCAACTGCAAGCGTGTGAACCGACTGCCCAGTCAATCCAGCAGCATCCTCGATCAGTGTTTCCTGCAAGACAGAGCCACGATTCTTCGAGCCTATCGCGGTCCCATCTAGTACGAGCTTCACCAATCCAAAGTCGGGATCGTTTGCACGCATCTCTATATCGATGGAACTGTTTTCAGCGACCTCGATGATGTCTTTAATCTCTGCAGCAAAGTCGACCTCGGGGGCCATGTCAGCGACTACCGTCATAGGATAGACAACTGGCTCTGGAGCCGATTCGCCTAGCATATTCGTTGATCGGATGCGGTACTGATAGCGGCTCGGGTTGGATCGCTTTTCGTTGACTTCTAAAATCCAATCGCCGCTAATCGATCGGTCATCGACTTGAAGGTCGCGAATCCATTCCGGCTGATACGAGCCATCTTGAGCAAGTGTCGAATCAAATTCGACTCGAGCACTCTTCATCGGTTGATTCCCCTTGGCCGTCACCCGCACTCGAGTCCCTTCGGGGCCTTCGATACGTCCATCGGACTCGATCGTTCTTGGACTCATTTGTGTATAGGCTGGATAAACATAATCTACACGTTCAAGCGTTGATAAGGGGATTGCTTGAACCTGAATCGCAAAGGGACCAGCGATAGCATCACCGGCTTCGACCCAATAGTGCATCGGTTGAAGAATTCCCCCGAAAGACTTCCCGAGCTCAACGCGATACGAAAGTCCTTCGATGTCAGAACTCATTGCAACTCGTTGATCGACCGTTTGACCATCGTCAGTCGCATATCGGACAGTTGCTTTATCTTGTCGCTGCCAACCACGCACCTGAATCGCAATCGAAGCGTTAGAGCCCTGGATAACCGAAGTGTCCTCGGGAGTGATGCTGACAATTTGAATTCGCGTAGCAGGTGCAATATTAGCCCATGGCATCAGCAATCGCTGTATTGTTGCCGGCACGTTCTTCGGAGACGTCGCAAGATAGATCGCTCCGATCAAGGTCAGCCCCATTAATGCGGCTGCCAGCTTCAGCGGATTCAACTGGTCTATCACGGAAGCAATGTCTTGACCCTTCAATTGCTTTGCGACGTAACGGCCAACGGCATTGAGGACACTTTTGGGAGGCGGACTATCGCTGCCGGAAAGCTGCACCCAAGTAATCAAGCCTTCCTTCATCTCTGGCAGAGTCGTCTCGATTTGACGAGCTGCATAGTGAGGATGGATCGTTCGCCCAATCAAAGGCAACACCATCGTTGCGAACCAAAGCACAGTCCCACCGATAAAACCAACCCACACCACATATCTTGCAGCAGTGCTCAAAGGCCAAAGCCATTGATCAATTAAAACCAAAGTAAAGAAGACGGCCACAACAGAAAGCATCCATCGCAGAAAAGCCATCGTCAGTTCGGTTCGATGGATGGTGCGAGCAGATTCGAGAATGTAGTCTCTGAGCGGATTTGCTACTGTAGCCGGCAACGTAACGGCATCCGAATCGGATCGAGACCGATTGCCTGGTTTTTTCTTCTCCGTTTTAGAAAGACTAGCCATCGCGACTTACCAGCGGGTTTACCGAATTTATAAAGTAACTTTTTATTTTTAGCTGCACCCAAAGAACGTCTTTGCAAACGAACTCTAACTAGATTAAGTATATCACTCGACAATTGAAACGACATTAACCAAACGTCACAAAGTTCCAATCCTGCAGTGTCACTAATCCGCATTTGCAGGTAGTCTCGAAATAATTGAGCGGGTTATTCGATACTTCTCGCCGAACGCCACCATTTTTAAGTTCGAGAATTGCGAATTGCCAAGGTTTTCCTCTGTGATCTTTGTACCTTTGTGTTTCCAAAATGCGGATCGAGCAATGCTAATAATAGGAACGAACAATCTTGTGGAATTGAAACACAAAGCCACAGAGAGCACAGAGCCGATAGCGGCGTTAAGCGAGATGTGGCGATTATTCGGCTTTATCTTTGGACTAACCAAGACTTACGAAAGCCATTGATTGAAGCGACGTTAAGTCGATCTCGTCCCAGTCGTCTTATTCTTCGTGGACAGTCCACCGCCTATGAATCTATAATGCCCGTCGATCCCTAACCGGCAATAATCCGAACGTAATGAAACGACCAAGTCGCACAATTGCCGTTGGTCGTGATGTTGAATCCACAGTCAAATCCACAGTCAAATCCAGCTATGGGTTACTCTGGTTTTTGAAGGATAAAAACCGAATCGGCGATGTTGCCATCCAGCTTTTGCGGTTCGTCGATTTCATACCAAAAGTCGTATACATC
>JANODQ010000602.1:0-9020 GCA_031412775.1 Pirellulaceae bacterium
GATATCAATCGTCTCAAATCGAAGCGACTGGAATCTCGTCGCTCAAGATTGGTTTCACCAGCGTCTTCGGTTACTACTTGGAAGTTACCAACACGCATCGCGATCGCATCCCGGTAAACTTCATTCGTAAACAAACATTGAAGAATGCTGAACGCTACATCACGCCTGAGTTGAAAGAGTACGAGGAGAAGGTACTGGGAGCAGAAGAGCAAGCTGAAGCGGTCGAGTATGAGTTGTTTGTTGAGCTGCGAGATGCAGTACATCAACATACGGCCGGTTTGCAAATCACCGCAGATACGCTTGCCGAGTTGGATGTTCTCGCCGGCCTTGCCGAACTGGCTGTGAAGCAGAACTATGTCAAGCCAAAGATTATCGATGAGCCTCGACTGGAGCTCAACGATGGACGACATCCGGTTTTGGATGCAATGTTGGCTCAGGGAACCTTTGTTCCGAACGACACATTTGTTGGAATGGAACACGGTCGTATTCTGCTTATCACCGGTCCCAACATGGCTGGAAAAAGCACGTACATTCGTCAAACAGCATTGCTCGTATTGATGGCACAAATGGGAAGCTTTGTACCGGCTCATAAAGCGACCGTGGGAATCGCGGATCGCATCTTTGCTCGCGTCGGTGCGAGTGATGAGCTTTCGCGAGGACAAAGTACCTTCATGGTCGAGATGGTGGAGACCGCTCGCATATTGAATACCGCTAGCAGTCGATCGCTTGTCATCTTGGATGAAATCGGTCGAGGCACCAGCACCTACGACGGACTATCACTTGCTTGGGCAATTGTCGAACATTTGCATGACAAGCTCAACGCGAGGACACTCTTTGCAACACACTATCACGAGCTTGTGCAACTAGAACAATCCCATGATGGAGTTCGTAACTACAACGTTGCAGTCAAAGAGTGGGATGACCGCTTGGTCTTCCTGCATCGCATTACCAAGGGTGGTGCCGATAAGAGTTACGGTATCCAAGTCGCTCGACTGGCCGGTATCCCCGCGTCGGTGAATGACCGAGCAAAAGACATTTTAGGTCAGCTAGAAATTGATCATCTCGATCGCAATGGCCAATCGAAGATCAGCCCGCCTCCGAAACGTACGGGATCGCATATTCAGATGACACTTTTTCAAATGGGCGAGCACCCAATGGTCGACCAGTTGAAGGAGCTGGATATCACTCAATTGACCCCGATGGCCGCATTGCAGTTGCTAGAAAAGTGGCGTAACGAAATTGCGAGTCAACCTGGTAGTTAAACCTGTCCAAGCTCCTCAGATCGCATTTACAACTTGAGATAGTCCACGTCACTTAGTGGCGACATACGCTGTGGCGGATGCTCGGTTCTTGGTTCACTGAGTTGTTCATGAGATGTCAGATTGATGAGATCTTCTGCGTGAAAATGCGTAGGGAGGGGAAATTCGCGTTGCACAACGGTGTAATGAATACGCTGCGTTTCTTGAGCGAATCGAATCTCCGAAACCACACCTACTCCGGGCATGTTCTGGTCGTTGCGGGAGCGAATCTCGACATGATCACCGATATGAATATCCTCTCCTAGAACTACATGCCACATCGCTGGCAATACGCGGATGCGTGTGTCTCCGTAGCGAAGATGGTAGTAGGTTCCATCAAAGGACTCTCGCACAAAAACGCGATCGCTTGGAATCAAACTTTCTACGATTGGAATGTCGTCGGGATGAATCCATCCTGATCCTTCCTGTGGCCACTGCAAGTAGACACCATAATCGGGCAGTTCCGGTCGCATCGCTTCTCCTCGATTCGTCTTGGTAACAACCTCAGGTAACCGCTATTATTGTACGCGATTGGGACTACTGTGTCGAAGGAGTACTCGGGACGCGACTCTGTGATCTCATCTCCCAGGAAGTGCGAGACTGCTTGAGCTCACATCATCCTATGTTGGTTTTAGGGGTGGTGCTTTCTAAGTTTGCTTGTTCGGCTTTTCGAAGTGAAGTTCCGGTTCCGTAAACAACTCTGGGACCGGTGAGTGTCGCGTCGATGACTTTTTTCAAATCCACCGAATCAATCACTTCAACTTCGATTAGCCGATTAGCAACCGCATCGAGTGCCGCTCGTCTATCGCTTAAAATGGCTCGCGTTTTTACGACGGATTCATCAAGGATACGTTTGACTTCTTGGTCTATTTCGCGAGCTGTCTGTTCCGAGTAATCACGTGTAAATGCGTCTCCCGATCCACCCATCAAAAATGGCGACCGGCCACTCTCACGAAAGTTGATTCGACCCATTCGGCTCATCCCGTATTCCATCACCATCCCACGAGCAATTCGCGTAGCGCGTTCGAGATCGTTTTGTGCACCGGTGCTGATGTCACGGAAGACGATCTCTTCAGTAATCGTGCCTGCAAGAAGAACTTGCATGTTCGCTTCCAATTCAATTTGTGTCATCAGGTAGCGATCACCTTCGGGACGTTGCATGGTGTATCCGAGAGCCGCAACACCGCGAGGAATGATTGAAACCTTATGAACAGGATCGGTGTCAGGTAACGAGTAAGCAACAAGCGCGTGACCCGCTTCGTGATATGCGACTCGTTTCTTCTCGGATTCGTTCATTAGCCGTTTCTTCTTTTCCAGTCCGGCCGTCACGCGTTCCACACCGTCGTTGAATTCGTCTTGGCCAACCGTGGTTTTACCTTTGCGTGCGGCCAGAAGTGCTGCTTCGTTCACGAGATTTGCGAGGTCTGCTCCAACAAAGCCAGGCGTAATCGAAGCGATGTTTCGAAGTTCGACATCGGTCCCCAGCTTGACGTTTTTAACGTGGACTTTCAAGATTTCTTCGCGACCAGCCTTATCAGGTCGATCGACTAAAACATTTCGATCGAATCGGCCTGGACGTAGAAGCGCTGGATCGAGTGTCTCGGGTCGATTGGTTGCGGCAATTACAATTACACCGTTGTTGGCACCGAAGCCATCCATCTCAACCAGCAGAGCGTTGAGCGTCTGCTCACGCTCGTCATGCGAGCCGGGGACGTTTCCTGCGCGACTTTTGCCGAGCGCATCAAGCTCATCGATAAAGATGATACTTGGCGCTTTCGCGGTCGCTTGTTGGAACATATCGCGAACGCGAGCCGCACCAACTCCGACGAACATCTCGACGAAATCGCTCCCCGAGAGTGAATAGAACGGGACACCAGCTTCACCCGCGATCGCTTTTGCAAGCAACGTTTTTCCAGTGCCTGGAGGACCAACCAGAAGAACGCCTTTTGGAATGCGTCCGCCTAATTTCTGATACTTCAATGGGTTCTGAAGGAAGTCAACAACTTCACTCACTTCCTCGACAGCTTCATCAATACCGGCGACATCTTTGAAAGTTACTGTGTTGTCGTCTTGAGCGTAAAGCTTTCCCCGTGAGCGTCCGAACTGCATCGGGCCTCCAATGCCACCCATGCGTCGCATCATAAACGCAACCAAAGCGAGCGGAATCAGCATGATCATCAGCAGTGGTAAATACTGTGCAACTACTCCCGGGCCTTCGCCGTTAGCCCAGTCAATGTTGGCGGCGGTCAGTAACTCTCTAAGCTCACGATTGGTCTCCGTGTTCCCATCATTAGCGACTCGGATGGCGACCGATCTCCCTTGCGTGTCGGAGACTTCCTTGCCTTCTTTGTCGAGCTCTCGTAGCCGGACCTTGGCCGTAATGTAGCTGTTGTCGATCCGGACTTCTCGAAGACGACTGAGCTCGCGGACGTTTTTCGAACCCATCACGGCTGGCAATATAACTTTTCCAGACTTGTTCTCAGCCGTTTCATCTGGCTGGCTCGTGCCCACTGATTGATGGCGTGTTTGCTTGATAAGGTCGATCAGGTGGGGATATTCCAGGTTGACAGTCGTATCAAAAAGGAACCCACCGAGCAAAAAGACCATGAGGACCGCTAGTGCCGTATATCCGATCCAATTATTTGTCTTGGAATCAGTGTTTCGATTGTTGGATGGTCGTTTGTCGGGAGCTTTGGATTCAGTCATGGATTGATTATTTGCGTTTTTTTCAATGAATTTCGAACAATCGAGGCTCGGCTGTGAGCTTATCCGAGTGCCCTAAACCGGGGAAAGCAATTGAGGAGTGCTTAGGAGGGCTTAATACTATATGCAAGACACTCCATTATGGCACGGTCGACAAACGCTAAATTGTTCCACTTGAGCGATTTTGAGCCATAGAGAAGCTTTTCCGGCTTATCAAATCCGAATTGTCGGGTTTTTCCGCTTAACCCGGCGGAGGCAATTCAGAGTTGGCAGCAATTCCCAATCGCCGCTAAGATGCTGCTTAAGACGCGTTAAGCAGTTGCTGGGAAAAAGTGTGCCAAAACACGACGCACAAGCTAGTGACCTGACAACCGGAACCACTAGCTTGCGCTTCGTGTTAGGGTAGGCAAATTATTGGCAGGTGCCTTAAGCGACATTTTCTAAGTGGATGGAAGGATCTGGATGAATAACGATAACTGGAATATAGACATGACTCCCGACGATAACTCGCCGGAACGCCCTGCAAACTTTATCGAACAGGAGATTGAAAAGGACTTTCATAAACCTAAGCTTGCTGGCAAAACGGTTGCCACGCGGTTTCCGCCAGAACCCAACGGATACCTGCACATCGGACACGCGAAAAGCATCTGTTTGAATTTTGGGCTCGCTAAAAAGTATCGCGGAACATGCAATCTGCGGTTCGACGACACCAATCCAACCAAGGAAAGCGATGAATACGTCCATTCGATAATGGCCGACGTAAAATGGCTAGGGTTTCAGTGGAGTAACCTGCATTACGCGTCAGACTATTTCCCACAACTCTATCAATGGGCAATCGAATTAATCACAGGAGGTCGCGCTTACGTTTGCGATTTGAACGCAGAACAAATGCGAGAGTATCGCGGCACATTAACCTTGCCTGGAAAGAACAGCCCTTTTCGCGATCGCACTGTCGCTGAAAATCTTGACCTGTTTGAACGGATGAAAAAGGGGGAGTTTCCCGAAGGGGCACATACACTCCGAGCGAAAATCGACATGGCCTCCGCAAACTTGAACCTGCGTGATCCAGTCATGTATCGAATCATGCACGCCCATCATCATCGGACTGGCGACCAGTGGTGCATCTACCCGATGTACGATTGGGCTCACGGGCAAAGCGACTCGATCGAAGGCATCACCCATTCTATTTGTACGCTGGAGTTCGAGAACCACCGACCGCTTTACGATTGGTACTGTCAAGAGCTGAATATTTTTCATCCACGACAAATGGAGTTTGCTCGCATGAATCTTACCTACACGGTAATGAGCAAACGAAAGCTCTTGCAGCTTGTCGAAGAAAAGCTTGTCAGTGGATGGGATGATCCACGAATGCCGACCATCAGCGGACTACGTCGACGCGGCTACACGCCAGAGAGTCTCCATATGTTCTGCGACAACATCGGTGTCGCACGATTCAACAGCACCATCGATGTGGTCATCTTAGAGAATGCGATCCGCGATCATCTGAACGCTGTAGCTCATCGAGTAATGGCGGTTCTTGATCCAATCAAAGTTGTCTTAACGAATTATCCAGCCGACAATACCGAGACGATGACAGCGGTTAATAATCCAGAGCGACCAGAAGATGGCACTCGAGAACTTCCATTCTCAAACGAACTCTACATTGAACGCGAGGACTTCATGGAAACGCCTCCGTCAAAGTACTTCCGACTAAAGCCCGGTGGAGAAGTGCGTTTGCGTTACGCTTACATCATCCGTTGCGACGAAGTCATCAAGGATGCTGGAGGCAAAATTATTCAGCTCAACTGCTCCTACGACCCGCAGACACGCTCGGGCAGTGAATCAGCGAGCACGAAAAAAGTGAAAGGAACCATTCACTGGGTCTCCGCCAAGACCGCCTCGGAGGTTCAAGTTCGACTCTATGATCGACTGTTCCTTAGCCAGGACCCGGAAGATGTGCCAGCAGGAAAAACCTTTCTCGACAACCTCAACCCCGAGAGCGTGAAAACTGTCACCGCGAAAATCGAACCATCAGCAGCCGCCGTCCAACCGGGAACTCGCGTCCAATTTGAACGCAATGGTTACTTCTGCTCAGACACGAGAGATTCCGCTCCAGGAAAACCCGTTTTCAACCGAATCGTAACGTTGCGTGACACGTGGGCCAAGATTTCCGGTTCATCGTAATGTTATGAGACGACGTGTTATGAGACGACGATTTCATTTTCCCACTTCGGATCATACTCGCGTCTCCAAAGCCCGTTAGGGATATCTCGATCGGAAAAACGACCGTTGCAGGCCGACGTCTGTATCACGCGGCCCGTCCGATAAGCGATATTTCCTAAGTGGCAAAGCAAAGTGCTTTGATGTCCGCTAAGAATCGGCTGCTTAAGCCTGCTTGGATCATTCTTGCGAGCGGCTTCGATGAAGTTCGCGATGTGCTCGGCCTGGCCCCAGCCCGAATCGGGACTTTCCTCGACCAGTTTGTTCTTCGAGTCGAATAGTTGAAACCCACCTTCCAGATTGATCTCGATCGATCCTTCGCTGCCATAGAACGACACGAAAGGACCTGGCGGATGTTGAGTACATGAGAGCCCCTGATAGGTGATTTGCTTTCCGCCTTCGAAAAGCCAATCGGCAGTTTGCGTATCCGGTGTTTCTTGATCATCTTTATAACAAAATCGACCACCGGAGCTCGTTGTCTTGACCGGATAATCAACCTGAAGTCCCCATCGGCATATATCCAAGGCGTGCACGCCGTTGTTACCAAGTTCGCCATTGCCCCAATGCCAGAACCAATGCCAATTGTAATGCACAACGTTTTCGCGGAACTCGCGGCGAGGCACAGGGCCTTGCCACAAGTCGTAGTTCAACGACGCAGGCGGTGGCGAATCGGTTTTTGTGCCGATCGATCCCCGCATCCGATTGAAGAAACTGCGGGCCAAATAAACGTTGCCTATTGCTCCAGAATGGACTTTCTGGATCGCAGCTTGAAAACCAGGACTGCTTCGACGTTGATTACCGACTTGAACACATTTCTTGTGTTTTTCAGCCGATGCGATCATCCACTCACCTTCTTGCGGATTATGGCAAGCAGGCTTTTCCACGTAGACGTGTTTACCTGCCCGAGTTCCTAGAATTGCTGCCGGGCCATGCCAATGATTCGGAGCAGCACAAAAGAAAGCATCTACTTCTTTATCATCTAACATCTCTCGGAAATCTTGAATCGGTTTCGGAGCACCACCTGCTTCGGTGATCCGTTTCACTCCGGAGGCTGCGCGTTTATCATCCGTGTCGCAAGCATACTTGATTACGACATTAGGCATTTTTAGGAGGTCTTTTGCAAGATCCAACCCGCGACTGAGCCCCATCACCCCAACAACAATCCGCTCCGGTGCGGCATTTTGTTCTTGTTGAGCAAAAAGAGACGTGCTGGCAGCGGCAGACAATTGGGCTGCCGCAAAAGAAGTTGATGCGGTTGTAATAAATCGTCGTCGATTGGCAGAGGTCATACAATTACCTTTGTAGTTTTTCGATCGAGTACAATAGGAAGAACTTTTAGTTTAAGCGATTGGGCGTATCGGAGGAATCAGATATTACATGAGAACTCGGACACTCCTCGCCGATCATCATCATCTGAATCATGTTTTTAATTGCATTTATCTCCTTTTCGTGCTCGTTCTCAGCCATCGGCGGTACTCGTAGTCCTTCTCGATTCGAAACACGCGTTTCATCGGTCAATCTCAGATTACAATGATAGACGTTGGCTAGGTGCTACGTGCGTGATGGTAAGAAAATGAAACTCAACAGTATGCTCAACGATTCCGATTCTAACGCTCTTCAAGATTCTCACCGATCGTTATCCCGTTCGCCTGCAGCGTCTAACCAGTGGGGTTTATTCGTTGGATTATTTGCCGTCTGTGCCTGGTTCGTCGCAGCCAGTATTGTTCCTGACCCACGTCCACTGGCCGCCCCCCAATGGTCCATCAGGGCAATTCAATCCGTAAGCCAGTTGTCAGAATCCGTATCGCGAGTTGTCAGTACGGTAGCGCTTCGAGGAATGCTTTTCGGGTTCTTTGGAATCCTTCTCTCGCTGGCGTTTATCAAGTTTCCCTTGCGGTGGGCTGGTCCGTTGATTGTTTTGCTCTCAGTTCTCCTTGCTGTGGGAAGTCAGTGGATCAACCATGGGTACTTTCCGGCACCGGTGCAATTGCAATTGAGCATTGCAAGTGCGACCCTGGGGGCACTTGTCGGACTTGCCTTACGTGGAAGTATTCTGTGCATTCTTGGGCTGGGTGTTTTTGTAGCTGCTACATTGGCTTGGGGGCTATCGACCGGCATCTCGGACAATCTGGATTCTGCCGCCCGCGCGACGGGGATTCACTTGCTCGATTCATTGGAAGACATTCCCAGTGGTGACGAAGGTTTTATTGCATTGATGAAGATGGCTTTCGCTTTTGCAGAAGACAACTCTCACGGGACTGATCCGATCGTCCCTAATCAAGCGGCCATCTTGGCTCTAGGAGTCATTCTCGGTGAAGAAAAAATCGCAGAGGTTGCTAGACGATCTATCGATCTCGACCGAGTCGCTGAGTTCAACGCGATCCGTAGTCGAACTACACTTCGAGGCCGACATGATCTGTCGCGTCACTTTTCTGTTTGCGCAGCGTTGATTGTGCTTACCGATGAAACGCGTACGATGAACATCGCCATTGGTAAGGAACTGAAGGACTCGTTGCCCGGAGGTTCTGGATTCTCATTTGTCGACATGCTCGCCAACCGTGCAGGAATGCTCTTCGCAATAAACGCCACCAAGAATCCAGAATCGGCACGACGTATCCAAGCACTACTCGGGAAAGACACAGCAGTCGCGGACATTATCCCCGACTACCAAGGGCTTCCAGAAGGAATTTACAGAGACGATTTCCAAACCGATTTCGGTGGACTCGGCGGAGAGAGGACTCGAAGCATCAATCAAGAAATTGAGCAACGATTATCAAGCATGCTTCTTTCTAAATCGCA
>JANODQ010000603.1:0-1769 GCA_031412775.1 Pirellulaceae bacterium
GCCCAAAGTCCTGATGGATTGGCTTGAATTATTGTACTTGTCATTTGAAAGGCTGAGTGGGGCCCGTTGAGTGGACTGGTGCTTTATCCAAATTTAATTTTGGAGTAGCTGTATTCGCAAGAATCTAGACGTCGACGAGAAGAGCTTTAAACACTGATGTCTTAGGACGTCTGCTACGCGTGCACATATTGTTTTGTTGACCTGGGGAGTTTCATTGATCCGAGCGAAGGGCTAGGTCTTTGGATCGAAACCATTGCGAACGCCGTAGGCTAATCTTCGCCACAGTCGTTCGCGTTCAATGAGAAGTTGATGGGCTTGAGCTAACGAAATGGCTTGCAATTTAATGGCGGCTCCTGGGCGTTGTTGAGCAAGTCGCGGTAGGTCTACTCGTGCAACATGACCAAGGCGTGGATAGCCACCGGTTGTTGCGGCATCGGACATGAGAATGATTGGTTCACCGCCTGAGGGGAGCTGGATTGTTCCAATTGTGTTAGGCTCCGAGAGCATCTCAAAGGGACTTGCAAGTTGCAAGCGTCTGGAGGCAACGCGCTGCGACAACGCAGATTTGCTAGGCTTCTCAAGTCGATATCCCATGCGATCGGATTTTTTGCTAATCATCCACTTGCTGTTGGTTACTGTCTCTTGATTGATTACGTCGAGCATCCCCCAATGCGATCCATGAACAAACCGAATCGTTGAAGCGGGTGATCGGTTTTGCGAGTCACTTTGTTGACCGCCATCGAGTTCATTAACATCGCGAGAATTGCCATAAACACCGTCAGTCCATGGGACGTAGCGACATGAAACTTTTGCAGCAGGTGTCAGTGCTATGCAGGTCGACTTGACCCCGATCTGGTCTCCTGCTTTCAGCGCACGTCCTTCAAAGCCACCCATCGTTGATCGAGTATGTGTGCTTCGGCTTCCGAGAACTTTGGGGATATCGAAAACACCATTGATAGCAAGGTAGCCCCAGGATCCCGCAGTCGCCTCACGAATTTCTAATCGTTGGCCAATTTTAGCTCGATAAGGTTTTCCGCATCGAACAGGTTCACTGTCCAGCGACGCATTCCAGCAGCCTCCATAGATTGCGAAGATCGCGTCTTGATGAAAGTCGATAGTTGGCCCAACCATAAAAAATTCGATCGCCGCGAACGAGTCATCCGGCAATGGCGATAGTGACTCGGACTGGAGTGATGAAAGAGGCACTCTTCCTGAGCCGTAAGCGCTAGCCTCGGGTGCGATCTGGCAATTTGTAGCAACGTCGAAACCCGTGGCTAGCGCCATCGGCTCAGGATTCATCAGCCCAGACTCGGACCGGAAATCCGAATTTCCGACGAGTAAGTTTGCGATACGCAGCGCCCAATGGTCCATCGCCCCTGCGACTACAACTCCATCGCGGCGATATCCAAATCGTCCACGATCTTGGATCGTCGTGAGCATGCCTGGCCTAATAATTTCAAGAGCCATTGCGAATCATGCATTCCTTTTGAATGATTCTGAATTCATTGCGTGTGATCGCATCGAACTTTACCGTGTCACCGGCCTGTATTCGGCAGGGGGGTGCTGCCGATGGATCAAAGAACTGCCAAGGCGAACGCCCGATGATTTGCCAGCCTCCAGGAGAATCGATTGGGTAGACTCCGGTCTGATTGCCTGCGATACCAACCGAACCGGCTGCAACAAAGGTCCGTGGTGACTCTTTACGAGGTGTTGCTATTCGATGAGACAACCCGCCGAGATAGGGAAAGCCTGGTAAGAACCCGATCAGG
>JANODQ010000604.1:0-7884 GCA_031412775.1 Pirellulaceae bacterium
GCTCGAAGCCGCCTCACGTGTCGCCAACGGGAGACCTCGGCGTGAGATACTTCCCGGGCTGGAACGTGCTGGCAGAATCATTTTGGTTCTGCTATGCCTTGTGATAACTTGGCTTCCTGTGTGGCTGGCGACGCAGTATTCGTATCAAGCAGAACTGATCGAACCTGGCTCGCGAATTGCCAGTCGATGGCGAATCGCCGCGGGAACGGCGGCAGTCCTGTGGATGATCTATGGGCTCTGGTCCATCATGCGAGGCGGTCGCATTCGAGACTTTCTCTGGCCTGCGCCACTTCGATTCCTGAGGGAATTCCTACCTCGTATTTTTCGACGCTCGACTTGGCATGATTTGGAGGATCGCTTGTGGAGCGTCACAGCGGACTTACAAGTTCCTCGTTTAGCTTGGCTTGGTTTTCGAGCGTGGCTGGGAGCACTGATTTGGTTAGCCGTCCCCGCAACGATGATGGTCATCGGTATGCAATCGTATCAGCAACCGCTTCGAGTCGTAGTCGGGGTGATTGGCTTTATCGCAATGTGGTGGGTCTTGCTGCATCTACCGTTTCTCCAAGTCCAAATGGCTCAAGAGAATCGATTGCAAAGCATGTTTCGATTATCAACAGTTCGTCAATCCTTTCGAAAAGCACCCTGGGCTTTCTTCATAGGCTCTTTGGTAACACTCGCCTTAGCCCTCCCGCTGTATCTGCTGCGTATCGAAGTCATTCCCAAGGAGCTCATGTTCCTTCCTTGCCTGGCTTTCGTCTTGCTAACGCTACCTGCTAAGCTCTGTGTGGGGTGGGCCCTGTATCGTGGGCAACAGGACAGGCCTAATCGATGGTTATTGAATCGATACACTGCTTGGTTTCTACAGCTTGCAATCGTCCCCATCTACATGCTGTTTCTCTACCTGGGATCGATCTCTTCATGGGATGGCCCGTTGGTCGTTTTTCTCCAACACGCCTTCCTCACCCCAGTCCCCTTCGTTGGTCAATAGCTTCTGCTACACAATCATCTTACAAACTGAACCCCTGGCTCTAGCCGTGTCGTTGGCTGTTCCTGCACAAGCGAAAGAAAACGGCATGGGGACATAGAGAACGGCGTTGAAACACTCGCAAAATCCGCAGGCGACAACCTTGCCGGCAATTGTTCTGTTTGAGTCCCCAGTTGCAATTTTTGCCCGCGAAAAACGCGGATCTACGCGAATAAATCTGGAAGTTTGGACAAGTTCATCAGCAGTTCTTGCCCGCATTTACCCGCGCTCATTAGCGTAATTCGCGGGCAGAATGTCGGCCGCAACTTTGTTGGCCATCGGTTCCACTTCGCCTTCCATTGTTTCAGTTGCTGCTCCCAAGTACTTAGCAATCAAATTCAAGCGATTCGGTTTGCGTGCGTCTCATCCATTCCGGAAAACAGTGGAACAGTGAAATTCAATTAGTGTCGATTAGTGATGATAAGTGTTTTGGAATTGGGAACAATAATTGGCACTAATCATCACTAATTGAGGCCAAAGCGAAAATCGCGGAAGCACTCGCTTAAGCCGCAGGCGGCACTTGATGTCGTCCGTTCTGTACCCCAGTGGGCGTGATTGATCCTTGATTCGTTGGGATACAGATTTCGCAGACGACATGGAAAATTCGTGTGCGTGGTTTTATTCCATGTCTTCCGCGCCGTCCATGTCCGATAACTTTTTAACATCCGGTGACACGCCCTTTATCACAGCTTGAAGATTTATCTCTCGGTTATCGATCTAAGCGGTCTTCGTGAATTGAAAGATAATCCATCTCGCAAAATTTTCTTTTACGTGATGCCTCTCTCCCGAAAGCTGTGACGAGTCACCGCACTCCAAAGCTTTACGTCGTTAGACCGGGGATCTCGATCGTCGATTTTCCGCCTCGGCCTTTGATGACTTTGACTTGTACCGGGATCAAGTCCGACATTTCTGCGACGTGTGAAATGACTCCTACCTTTCTACCTTGCGATTCTAGCTGCATTAACGCTCCCATCGCTGTATTGAGCGTTGCTGGGTCCAAACTACCAAAGCCTTCGTCGATAAAGAGCGATTCAATTCTCACCCGGTTCGAGGTGAGCGATGCGAGTCCTAAAGCTAATGCCAAGGAAACCAAGAATGACTCGCCGCCCGAGAGCGAGTGAATCGACCTGCGTTCGTCTTCCATATCGCAATCGATGACAATCAGGTTAAGCGATTCGGGTAATCGCTGCAGACGATATCGCATGGCCAGCTGCCGAAGTTGATGATTTGCATATCGAAGTAAGACATCGAGTGTCTTTCGTTGAGCGATAACTCGAAACTTTGCTCCATCGGCAGAGCCAATCACTTCATTCAATTGAATCCATGGCTGCGCAGCATTGCGTTGATCTTGTAACTGCTTCAATAGCCCTGCATTCTTTTCGATTCGTTGATCATCGTTGAGCAAAACGAGTCGCGCGGACTCCAAAGAATCTTTGGCTTGTTGGTGAGTGGTGCGCTCTAGATTGGCTGCGTCGACTATCGTGAATTCGGGTTTCTCGGTCGGTTGCGTTTCCAAATGCGTTTTCATTTGCAACAGATACACATCCAAAGCACCTTGTGCATTGACAACCGCATCATCCACATCCTTGAGCGACTGTCGTTGCTCTTGTATCCAAGAATCGTCTCGAGCCAGAACTTCATCGAGTTCGGAAAGCGACAGCAATCGCGACGTTTGCGTTGCAAATTTGGCGAGCCACGCATCCAAGCCTGTTTGCGTTTGTTGAAGCGAATCTTCTGCTTGCGAGGCAGCGAGCGTCGCGGATTCCAAGTTGGCCTTTGCCGAGGCGAGTTGTTTCTCCAACTCGTTATTGCTACCACTTAAGCTTAAAAATTCCTTCTCAATTGCCTCTTGCTTCGCAATCATTTTCGATTCAATGTCCGTAGCCGATTCGCCGCCAAAGATCTGCAATCGTTCGATCTTATGACGATCAAGTTCTGCTTTTGCCGCTTGGTAATCCAGCTCACATCGGGAGAATTCTTTTTCAACGTAACGCAACGATTCCTCCAACGGGCCAATCTCCGTTGCTATTTCTTGCAGTTGCGAGCCACATTGCTTCAATTGATTGTCGATGAGATTAAAGGCGTTTACTTTTGTTGCAAACTGTTCCCTTGCTACAACTGAATCGCGATCGAAATGAATTTGCAAATCGGGCAAAAGCACCCAAACATCATCCAGACGCTTTACGAGGTCTGCATAACTAGATTTCGATTGGATCCATGTAGCGTTCGCTTGTGATTGTTGTTGACCGATTACCGCGTGATGCTTCTCGCAGTCGGAAAAAGACTGCTGAGTCTCGTTTGCAAGTTTGCGAGCGAATTCAACTGCGGATCGACAATCGGCGGTGATTTTCATCGCTTCTCGGCAAGCTTTTTCAGTCGCCGTGATTTGCTCTAGCGCACTTTTTGCTTTAGTAAACAACTCTGCCGCTGCATCTAGCCGCTCATCGTTCGAAGGAAACTCCAGTATTGCTCGCACCTCGTCATGATCAATATTCTCAGTGGAGATACTTTCACTACCGGGAGTGGTTTGCTGAATATCTAATTGGCATTTGAGTATTTGTTGCTCGCGATTTTGAATGTTGACATTCAACTCCACAGCTTTCGACAGGAGTAGATCTCGCTGCTTCTCAAATTGTTTGACAGATTTTTTTGCAGCTTTTACGGCAGTGGCATCTGCATCGGGAGCATGCTCGCTGTAAGGATGTTCCGTCGATCCACATACGGGACACTCCTTGCCATCTTGAAGAACCAACCGCAATCGTTTTGCATGGTCGTCGATTGCAAGTTGAATTGCCTCTAACTGCTGCAAAGAAACTTGGGCGGCAATCACCGCTTCGGGCAACTCCTTTTTAAGCAACTTATCATGCGAGTTTCTATCTTGAGATTGAGCAAGTGTCAGTCGCTGTAAATCAGCATTTAGCTCTGCTAACTTTTGCTGTTGTTTAGATATTTCAATAAGTCTTATCTTCAGATCGCTGGTCGCTTGCAAGGTGCCTTCGAGTAGCGACCGATCAGAAGCGAGCTTTTCAGGGTCAAACTGATTTTCAGAAACGAGTGCTTCTTGCAATAGTTTGTCTGCTGCTCGAAATACATTTTCCGATTCGTCTTTTGACAGCCTGGCCGCGCGGATACTCGTCTCACTTTCTACGAACGAAATATGGATTGCCTCAGAGGCCTTAAGTGCAGTATCGATCGCCTTCTTGGCATCGATCGCGCGATCCATTCTATCCAGCCAAGTCGATGCTTGTTTCGCAAGTGGTTCCCAACTTTGCAGGCTCGACTTCGATGTCTCCAATTCTGTCTGCTTTGCGATAAGCACAGACTGCCGCGATTGTGCTTCTTCATGTTTCGACTTCGCTGCGACTTGCAGGATGCGTGCCGCATTGAGCGACATCAGCGACTTATCGAAACGCGTGGTCGCAGGGACTAGAAGTGTGTCGAGGCATCTTGCTTTTGTGAGCGCAGGTTCAAGATCGATTTGTTCCCGCTTAACTTGATCAAGCGATTGAGATGTGTTTTGAATCTTTTCGAGTAGATTTGCGAGTTCCAAATCGATCTTTTGAACTTGTTCGAGAGCCTCTTTCTTAGCAATGGAATTTAGCCGAACCGATTGAATTGCAATTTCATGAGCCGTGCGAAGTGGCTTTGCCTCGCGAGCGACGATCTCTGTAAAGTGCAGTTCGCTGCGCTGCGTTGTAGACGCCGATTGACGAAGAGTGGCGTCCTGTAATTGCTGCTTCGCTTTCTGAACATTGCTCTCGCGCTCGGTTCGTATTCGAAACCATTCGAGAAACGATTCATACTTTTTAAGAGCAGCAGTGGATTGATTAAGTTGCTCTTGAGCGACCTGCACGGACGCTTCCGCTGCCGCCCGTTCTTCATCAGAAAGAGGCGAATTTCCTGTTAGTTGAGAGTCGATTTGCTCGTACTGTTTTTTTTCCTCGGCTGAGCGGCGGTGAACTTCTTGCGAGATTTTTTCGAAGAGTTCGGTACCTGTTAATGCTTGTAAAATTTCAGCACGTTGTCGATCGTCCGCTTTGAGAAAGGCCGCAAAATCATTCTGAGCCAGCAGGACGGCCCGCGTGAATTGCTCGAAGGTTAACCCAATCTTGGTCGCAATTGCAGCAAGGACCCCGAGCTTTCGTCCACCGACTTCGACTTGTCCATTTGTACCAACGTCGATCAGACCACGATAAAGGGCCATTTCAACGGCCTGAAGTTTACCATCGGCTTTTTTATAACCTCGGCGAACGCTCCAACGAGCGGTCCATACTTGTTGGTCGACGCCAATAAATGCAACTTCAGCGAATCCATCGGTAGCGCCACGGCGAAGCAACGATCGTGTATCGTCCTGTCGTTCCCCTTTTTCACTTTTGTCTTGACGGAGCTCGTATAAGCGACCAACATTTTGTAATCGTGGCGTCGCATCGTAAAGAGCCAAGCACAACGCGTCCAGCAGCGTACTCTTCCCTGCACCAGTGGCACCGCTGATCGAATAGAGCCCTGCCGATCGCAAAGGCTCTTTAGTAAAATCTACCGTATGCGTTCCAGCAAGCGACGCAATGTTATGTAATGCAATGCGAAGTATTTTCACTATTCGTTCCCTTCCGTATGCAATACTTTTTGCAAGACTTCGTGAAACGCTTTCAGTACGCTATCGTCCGGTGCGGATTGGTATCTTTGTTCATACACACCTAAAAATACCTCTTCTGGTTGAATCCAATCGAGGGCGTTCTGATCCAGATTAGGATCCAGTAGGTCGGTGTCGACTTCGCTGCGAGGCGTGTCGATTTTGATCGATGCAAGACGGAGTGGCTTTCCTTCGAGTGCTTGCTCGATCTTTCGTCTCCGAGTAGGGTCAGGTCCCTCTTCGCGAACGCGGACTTCAAGAAACGGATGTTGTTCGGGCGGTAGCGTTTCATCTACGGAAAGCGATTCGAGCTGCTGAATAACTTCCGAAAGAATGGCGGAAGATTTTTCTGGTACCTTCAGCAACTGCACCGCACGCGGGACTAGCAGTTCTTCGGCAAGCAGGAGAGCGGTGTCAGAAAAGGTTAACTTGATAACTTGATGTCGATAGTGACTTTCCGCAAACGAAAGCGGAATCGGGCTTCCACTATATCGGACGCGACCTTGGTCGAATGATTGATTTTTATGAAGGTGCCCTAAAGCAACATACACAATATCGGGGCTAAACGTCGCAATGCCAATCGATTCTGATCCACCGATGATAATCCTGCGTTCTGAATCACGAGATTCGTCTCCACCACTGACGTGGCAATGCCCCATGGCAATCAGTAAAGGTGTCGGCGAATGTTGTGATGCCAACTTCAAAGCGGCCTCCGTTACCTTGCGATAGAGCTCATTAATGCCATCGAGATATGGGTCCGCGGCGTATTGCTCATTAGGGACTTGAACATTACGGTCTTGCACGTACGGAACATCAGATGGACGCAAGAAAGGAACTGCTAGAACGATTGCAGCGACTTCTGCTTTTTTATTATGAATGGGTATTAAGAATTTGTCGTATTCAATTTCGTTTTGATCGTTCCACAAAACGGTTCCAACGACATGAATATTCATCGAGCACAGCAAGGGAGCGGGGGCTTCTAATCGAGCTGCTGCATCGTGGTTTCCCGCCGTAAGGACGATTTGCATTTCGGGCAAAACACGTGAAACTCTCGAAAGAAAATCATAAAGCCGTTTCTGGGAAACTGCAGACGGATTAATGGTGTCGAAGATATCTCCAGATACAATCATCACGTCTGGTCGATGCAATTCCAGAGAAGCAAGTAGCCACTCAAAGAAGCGAGCATGTTCGAAGTCGCGATCAAAACCGCAAAATGACTGCCCAAGATGCCAGTCCGCCGTATGAAAAACCTTCAACATAGAAATCAAATACTAACTTTTGAGGAGTTGCCCAACGGCATAGGCGTCCAGCCTGTGAGCGAATGAATAGCTTTCACATGCTGGAAGCCTATGCCACTTTTTCGTTGATCAGAATATCCGACTGAGCTCCAGAGTGAAATCCACAAGAACTTCGCCACCGGAGACGGTTAATGGGTTGTCGAGTACGTCGACAGGCCTGTCGGGCTGATAGATATGGACTTGTTTTAGGATGGGGTCGATCAGCCAAGCCAATCGAACTCCACTGTCGATGTATTCCTGCATTTTGTTCTTCAACGTTGTTAGACGGTCCGTTTCTGATCGCAATTCAACGACGAAATCTGGCGCGATACGCGGGAAGCCTTTGCGGTCTTCAATTGCCATTGATTCCCATCGATTTGCCTGAATCCACGCCGCGTCTGGTGATCGCTTTGCTCCACGTGGCAGGTTAAACAGTGCTGAACTGTCGAAAGACCAGCCGCCATGTTGCCGCGACCAAGCTGTCAGTTGATATGCAATTTCACTATTCTTGGACGAGCCTTCTGCGCCTGCTGGTGCCATGATAACGATCTCACCCGAGGAATCCTGTTCAACGATTAGGTCTGGATTTTGGCTGACGAATTCATCGAAACGGGCCAGCATCTGGTCTTTGTTCTCACCGATCCGAATGCGAAGCTGTGCCCCAAGCCCGATCGGAGATTCTTGAACCGACCCACAAGCGACTTCCGAGGCTGTTTCCAATGTATTAGATGTTGTTGACATAAGGCATTCCGCTTTATTTATGACTTCCCCAGCCGCACATTGTAACATTCTCGTGCGTGAATAGCCAAATTCCCATGATCGACAGCGGAGATCCTTTCAACTAGCATATCGGTCAGTCCAGGAAGCATTCGAAGTTACTGGCGGTGGCGGTTTAGATCTCATCTTCCATACGAAGGCAACAACCATGGGTATCGGTATCGGTCTGCTAATTT
>JANODQ010000605.1:0-4644 GCA_031412775.1 Pirellulaceae bacterium
GCGTCAACAATCGGACGATTCGATTGACACCTTTGTCCGGTTTTTGGCGTCAAGATAGCGTCTATGAAGTGACGCTGAATAATCGCCCTCGATTGCTAGTGAATGCGACCAATGGATCGAGTTTGACCGATGGAAAGCAGCTTACTGCGACGTTACCAAGTGGAAATTCGCTTAGCTTCGAATACGAAGCAGGATTCGTGCTTCAAGTACCTCAGACGTCACGGCTCGTTATTCCGGCAGCCGGCTCCAATCCTGGCGGAGTAACCGATGGTCAGACATTCCAAATTAGTTTTAATTCGACGAATGTTATTTTTGAGCTGGACTTGGACAATCGATTTACGGGGACAAACGTTCGTATTCCAGTCACTCCTAACGCAACGGCCACGACAGTTCGTGATCAAATTTTAAGTGTGTTGCAAAGTACCGCGGCCGATGGACTACAACTGACTCCGAAGGCCGTTGGAAACAGCGAGATCCATTTGGGTACGGATGTCAATCATGTCGTGGTATTGGGGAATGGTTCCACTATTGGACTGACTGGAATTGTCGCAGGTGTTTCGGATGGCCAGACATTTAAGTACCGATCGGGCTCCAACCCAGAAGTTACTTTTGAGTTCAATCGAACAGGTACGGCGGCTACGCTTGGTAACACCGAGATCGCCATTCTCGGTAGCGATACAAATGAAGACATTGCCGCGAAAATTGTAGCCGCTCTTCAGGGCGTCGTTTCCGGCCCAACACCAGTACAGAACATCGCTCAAGGACTCATTCACGTTGGCGGAAACGTGGGCGACACGCTTGATGTTATGACAGCGTCAATAACACTTCTCGGGACACCCGGTGTGGCAGGGAAATTACAGCTAGAAGTAGCTGGTGGTGGAGCAACATTCGCTGATGGCCAAACGTTCTCGATACAGACCGCAACTGTTAATGTTACGTTCGAATTCACGACGGATGCCATGACAGTTTTGGGGAATATACCAATCAGTTTTAACGTGGCCGATACCGCAGCGACGATGGCCGACCGAATACGAGTTGCAATCACCGGTGCAAACCTTGGGTTCACGCCAACGTTAAATGCGTTGAATGGAACAACTGTCCTTTTGAATGAACCACTAGATAGTGGCTTCCAGTTAGAAACATCTCCTCTGATTGTTACCGGTGTTGCTGGTGGAGCGTTGGCGATCCCATTCATTCCGTCGACCACGTTCACCGCAGATATTGTTGCAGGGCAGATTGTCAAAGCAATCAATAGTCTATCAGATATCCAGTTTCCAAATATTCGTGCCATCGGAGTCGGCGGGAACTCGCTGTTTGTTGAAGGCCTGACTTCGATGGTTGGAATTGGCACGACGAATCTCGTGGTCGTTTCTGATTTTGCTGGAAATGCGCTTCGTCCGAACCGACCCAATGGTTTAACGCAGTTCACGATCGTGATGCCTGACGCGAATCTCGATTTCGGTGATGCTAACAGTGCGAACACGCAAACAACTGTTAGCGATAACGGAGCACGACACGCAGGATATCCAATCGATGTTTCGGTCCTGGTCTTGGGTTCGAGAATCGACTACGAGAGCGATGGCATTACGAGTGCAAACGCTGATGGCGATGATTTATCGGGTGGGCCAGATGATGAAGACGGTTTTGTGCCGTCACTGAGTATTTTTAACGCCCAGTCGCCGCCAGCTTCTGTATCGGTGACCGTAACAGGAACCGGTTATCTTGATGCATGGATCGACTGGAATGGCAACGGTAATTTTGAATCGAATGAAGTGGTTATTAGTTCACAGCCTGTCGTAAACGGCACGAATAATTTCTTAATTCCTACACCGGCAACTGCTGTCGCAGGAAATCAACTTGCCAGATTCCGGCTAAGCTCCACAGGGGGACTGTCTCCTACGGGTATGGCAGTTGGTGGTGAAGTTGAAGATTATCGTATTACAATCTATCCAGGTAATCCACCAGTTGCAAACACGGACCCGACATCTCCTAGTGCTCTGTATTCGATGAATGAAGATGGCGGCAACTTGGTTGTTTCGGCTCCGGGCGTTCTATCTAATGATACCGACACGGACGTTGGGCAAACCCTTACGGCGCTTCTGGTAAGCGGGCCGACCAACGGGACATTGTTAGCCTTCAATAGCGACGGTAGTTTTACCTATCGACCCAATCAGTATTTTTCCGGTACCGAAAAGTTTACTTACTATGCAGTAGATTCAACTGGGTTACGAAGTGTCCTACCGGCTACTGTTACAATTACCGTTGTCGAAGTAAACAATGCTCCGGAATTCTCGCTGCCCCAAGCCTCGGTTCAACTCGATGAAGATCAAACCAACAACGTTGGACCGGTCGGTCAATTTTCTATTGCGAACTTTGCTACGGGAGTTCGTCCTGGTCCAATTGCAGCGACGAGCGAATTGACTCAGACGATTACTTTTAATGCAAGTGTTGCTGTAGCGCAGCAATCCTTCTTCAGTATTCCTCCCACGATCTCCGCTAGTGGTATGCTGAGTTTCAAACTGGCTCCGGACGTGAATCGGTTGTTTTCCAATGGTACCAATATTCCAATCGTTGTGACTCTGTCGGACAATGGAACACCCGTTGCAACAACGGCACCGCAGACCTTCGTAATCGATATCGTTCCTGTCAACGATGCACCCATTGCGAATGGAAACAGCTTCAGCACTTTCGAAGATTCGGCGATTACTCCTACCGAGGCTTCGCTCGTAGCACGAGATTCGGCAGGCCCATTAACGGCGCTGGATGAGTTAACTAGCCAGGCGTTAACGATCACAAGTTTTGACAGCACGACGAGTGCCAACGGAACGGTGACTCGACTGCTCCTAAACTCGTTTAATTACCGCCCTGCTGCAAATTTCGTGGGACTCGATACGTTTACTTACACGATTTCCGATGGCGTTCCAGGAAGTCCTGCAGCCGTTGGAACGATCACTGTCGATGTCAAGGCAGTGAACGACGCACCAACGTTTGCTATTCCAGTGACAACAATCAACGTATTGGAAGATCAAGGTAGCACAATCAACTTGTCGGGAGTGCAAACACAAGTTCCAATTTCAATTGCTCGATTCGCTACGAATGTAGCTCCTGGGCCAAACGGTGCTGTAGACGAACAAATTCAGCAAGTGGAATTCATTGTGCAAGCGTTGGATCCAAGTTTCTATTTGGTCCAGCCTACCATTGTTCGAAGCACGTCTAATCCAAGTGAAGCAACGCTTACGTTCACGCTGAATCCGCATCTCAATCGCAATACCCCAGTTGGATCAAATAACCAAATCGTGGTATTTGCTCGTGACAATGGCCCTAACGACCCTGCAATCCTTCCACCAAATCCGAATGCTCGGCCAGGGGATATCAATAGCAGTTCCACGCAAACTTTCTCAGTTAATATTGTCCCGGTAAATGATCCACCGGTGCAAGCGGTGATTCCAGCACCTTTCGCCGCAACCGAAGACACTCAATTGACGGTCACGCGGGCACAACTGTTGCAACCGGTTGGAGGTAGTCCTGCGTTACCTGGGCCAACTCAGGCAACGGATGAAGCCGGACAGTCGATTTCCATAACGCGAATTGATGGCGTTTCCTCCAAAGGAGGAAATCTTAGTGCGACCCTAGATTCAGGCGGAGCGATTGCATCGATTCTATACCGACCGTCAAACAATTATGTCGGGACCGATTTCTTTACATATACCCTAACCGATAATGGTAGTGGGCTCACGAACACGACAACCGTCACCGTGACAATCAATGTAGCCCCGGTTAATGATGCACCTGTGTTTTTGTCAGGCGGCAACGTTACCGTTAACGAGGATTCGCCTGCCTACTCAGCGATCTGGGCGACGAGTATCGCGACGGGACCGTCGACGGCTTTGGACGAGTTAAATGGTGATGTTGCTCTTGGGATTGCGGCGCAGACGATGCTTCCTTTCACCGTGACCACCACATCTCCGGATTCATTTTTGGTCGCACCTGCGATTAGCGCAGCCGGTGTGTTAACGTTCCAACTGCATCCGAACGTCATTGGCAATGCCGTTGTGTCGGTACGAGCGAACGATTCAGGATCGGATGTTGCTCCGAACATCAATCGGTCAACGCCAACTATCTTTACCCTGACGATTACGCCAGTTAACGATCCGCCAATCTTTACATCAGGTGGAAATGTCACGGTGTTGGAAGATGCCGGTGCAGTGTCTCAATCCTGGGCAACTGGGATTCTCCAAGCAGCAGGACTTGGACTTTCGCCACTGCAGTCGACGGATGAAAGTACTCAATCGGTTTCATTCATTGTGACCAACAACAATGTAGCACTCTTCGACGTGCCGCCTGCTATCGATTCGAATGGAAGGCTCACTTTCACTACAAAGCTCAACGCAAATGGGTCAGCAGTTGTATCCGCCTTCGCACGGGATTCCGGCTCAGGTGTCGCTCCAAATATTAGCGACTCTCCAGCAGTCACGTTCACGATCACTTTATCACCAGTAAACGACGCACCGATCGGAGTTAATGATCTGTTTTCAACGACGGAAGATGCGCAATTGATTAGTACATCAACTGCGGATGTACGTAGTAACGATACCGATCCAGACGGCGATAGTTTTGTCGTGATTGCTGGTGAGTCGATAAGCG
>JANODQ010000606.1:0-2324 GCA_031412775.1 Pirellulaceae bacterium
CGAAATGGAGCAAACTTCTGGCCGCTCCCATCTCCGTTTGTGATTGGATGCGATTTTGCTGGAACCGTCGTCGGCTGTGGCGGTCAAGTGAAACAATTTTCAGTGGGAGATCGTGTTTGGGGAAGCAATCAAGGACTACTAGGTCGCCAAGGATCCTTTAGCGAACTAGCTGCGATCGATTCCGAATGGATTTATCCCACGCCATCGTCCGTTACCGATCAAGATGCCGCAGCAACCGCCTTGGTGGGCATCACAGCTCATCTTGGACTCTTTCGCGAAGGAAATCTCAAGGCAGGCCAAACCGTGTTCGTACGCGGTGGCACAGGTGGTGTAGGGGCGATGGTCGTTCAGATGGCCAAAGCGATCGGTGCGACCGTCATTACCACTTCGGGATCCGTCGACAAAGCCAAGCGATGTTACGAACTGGGGGCCGATCATGTTATTCAATACAAAACCGAAAACACAACCGACGAGATCTTGAAATACTCCAAGACTGGTGTGAACTTGTTTTGGGAGACTCTTCGCGAGCCCGACTTGGATCAAGCGGTCACCACCATGGCTGAACGAGGAACAATGATCGTGATGGCCGGAAGAACGGCGCGACCAGCCCTGCCCCTCGGACCGTTCTATGTTAAGGGGTGTAGCCTCCGAGGCTTCGCGATGTTCAAAGCGACTCCCGAAGAGCAACGTGTCGCAGCAGCAGACATCCAAAAGTGGTGGACAGAAGGAAAGCTGCGAGCTCAAATCGATCGTGTCATGCCTATCTCCGAAGCCGCTGAAGCTCATCGTTTACAAGAAGCAAACACAATCGCTTGCAGCAGCACGCTTTCGGGGAAGATTGTTTTGGTGACTTGATCAGCGACACAATAAAGCGTCGCAGCACACCAAATCTATTGCGACGGTTCGTGTTGCGACAGTTCGGGATCAGCCTGATCGTCGCGGATTGAGTGCTCGCCGTGTTCTGGAAACTTTTATGGCTGCTCCTCGCTGTATGGCCGGGGTGATGAAAAAAGTATTTTTCCTGAGCCGTAGCCTCGGGTTTCGACTCTGCCACAATTTGCCACGCGAAACCCGTGGCTAGCGCCATCGGCTCAGGTTTCATCAGCCAAAGCTAGGGCCAAACGTGCATGGTTTGAGTCACTTCATGATACAAACGTTCTAGCGACTCTTTCATCTGTGCTAGTCGCTGTGGCTCTTGCGTGGCTAAGTCATTCTGTTCGCCTGGATCTTTTGTTAGGTCATAAAGCGAGAAGTCCGTTAGCTTCGCATTGCGTATCAAATCGACATTGGATGCGTTCAAGTTCGAGTGCTTTGGTGCTGATCCGCCGTCCAGCTTTGCAAGTAGCTTCCAATCGCCATCGCGCATCGCGACACGCTGGTCATTGATCGCTGCCCAGTAAAACCAGAATAGCGGTTTGTCTCGACGAACGGTTTCTCCGGAAAACAGTGGCCCGAAGTCGACTCCATCTAACTGAAGACCGGCGGGAACCTTTGCTCCTGCAAGTGAAAGAAAACTTGGAAGCAAATCGAGCGAGCTAATGGGCTGATCGATTACAAGACCGCGTGGTACAAGACCGCTTGGTACATGACCGCTTGGCACGCTGCCGCTTTTAAGTTTATCGGACATCCCGTTTGGATATCGCATGATTCCAGCGACTCGGAAGCCGGCTTCCGTTGTCCAAAGCTTGTGCCCGCGCAGATGGCCTGCACTTCCATGCGAGCGATTCGCACTTGGGTATCGATCCAACGTTTCAGGTCCGTTGTCGCTGCTGAAATAAACAAGTGTGTTCTCTGCGGAATCTTGCTGGTCAAGTGCCTCAAGAATCTTACCGACGGCGTTATCCATGTTTTCAACGTTGGCAAAATATTGTGCTTGATCTTCATTGATTGCAACCGAACGATACTTTGCGACCAACTCAGGTGGCGATACCACTGGTTCGTGTGGCTCGTGAAATGCAACGTAAAGAAAGAATGGATTGCCAAGCTTCTCCGACTTCGTTTGTTTCATCCATTGGATGGCCTCGTTGGCTACGATCTGACAACTGAAGCCTTGCTGAAGTCCAACCCACTGGCCATTGCGAACAAAATTCTTTGGGTTTTCGTGGGAAGGTCCTGCGTTGTTTTGCGTTGCAAACCAATGATCAAAACCGGCATCGTTTGGTTGTGGTTGGGCTGGTGAATTGAACATGGAATTGCAGTGCCACTTGCCCGACAGAGCGGTCGCATAACCCACCTCTTTCAGCAATCGCGGAAGCGTGACTTCCTCCTGTCGCATATGAACCAACGATCGACTATCGGCTGGTACCTTTTTCGCGTTTTTCCTT
>JANODQ010000607.1:0-2410 GCA_031412775.1 Pirellulaceae bacterium
GTAAAATTGCTCAAGGAAAGATAAACCAAATAGAAAGTCAAGGATGCGTTCATGTTGAAGAATGATTGGACTCCCTCTGCTGTCACGGCAATTGTCCTTGCTGCAGGCAAGGGAACCCGGATGAAAAGCGATTTACCTAAAGTCCTTTTCCCGGTTCTTGGCCGCCCCATGATCCACTGGGTTCTGGATGCACTTGAGGCCGCAGGGATTCACAATCAAGTCATCGTTGTCGGTTATCGAAGTGAACTGGTCGAAGCCGAGCTGAAGGGTCGCTCGGGGGTTCGGTTCGCTCTCCAAGCTCAACAATTGGGCACAGGGCATGCCGTGCAAATGTGCCGATCAGAAATTGAAAAATCGACCGGTCCGGTAATGGTCGTGGCGGGAGATTCGCCTTTGATACAAAGTTCCTCAATCCTTGAATTGCTCGACATTTTCCGCTCGACGGGCCCCAGTTGCTTGTTGGGGACACTTCTCAAGGACAATCCTCAAGGACTGGGCAGAATTGTTCGCGACAGTTCGGGGGCGTTTCAAAAAATTGTCGAACAAAAGGACGCGACTTCGCAAGAACAACGAATTCGCGAGGTCAATATGAGCACCTATCTGTTTGATCGCGATGAATTGCTATGGTCGCTGGATCAATTAACAAACGAAAATGCTCAGTCCGAGTACTACTTGACCGACTGCCCACAAAAAATCCTAGAAGCTGGTAAGCTAGTCATCGCCAAGCCAGTGCTGAAGCCGTGTGAAGCTCTCAGTATCAACACGGTCGACGAGTTGGGCGCGGTGGAATCGAAGATGTTGGAACTGGGATACCAATGCGAGAGCTGAAAATTTTCTCCGGACGAGCTAACCCTAAGTTGGCTCAAGATATTTGTGACTTTCTACATCTGGAGCTTGGATCGCTTTCGCTTGGGAAGTTTCCTGACGGCGAAAACTATTGCAAGATCGAAGACGATGTGCGAGGTCGCGACGTTTATCTGATCCAACCTACGTGCCCACCGGTCAACGACAACATCATGGAGTTGTTGATCATGATCGATTCGTGCAAGCGGGCAAGTGCGGCTCGGGTAACGGCGGTGCTACCCTACTATGGTTATGCGCGACAAGATCGAAAGGACGAAGGGCGTGTTCCAATCACAGCCAAGTTGGTCGCGAACTTAATCACACGAGCGGGTGCAGATCGTGTTCTGGCAATGGATCTACATGCTCCACAAATTCAGGGATTCTTTGATGTTCCTGTCGACCATTTATATGCAGCGCCAGTGCTTACGAATCACTTTAAGAGCAAGAATTTCGCTTCCGATGACATTGTTGTTGTGAGCCCCGACGAAGGAAGCATCAAGCGGGCGATCGGCCATTCAAAGCGACTTGGTGGCAAGCTTGCGATCGTTGATAAACGTCGCGCAAATGCTGTTGAAACTGAGCAAAAGAACATCATCGGTGGGCCCGTCGAAGGAAAGATCTGTCTCATGTTCGACGACATGATCAGCACCGCCGGATCCATTGTAGGTGCGGCAAAACTTGTCCATGAAGCGGGTGCTAAGCAAATCCACTTGGCATGTACTCACGGAGTTTTATGCGGCCAAGCGATTCAAAAACTTAAAGATGCCCCTGTCGATAGCATCGTCATTACCAACACGATTCCGCTGACTCCCGAAAAGCAATTCGATCGGATCGAAATCATATCAATCGCGCCTTTACTTGCCGAAGCCATTCGACGGATTCACAGCAACAAATCCATCAGCCAGATGTTCGGCGATCAAATGGCACGCGAGAGCTGATCTCCAACTGTCGTAACGATGCGGGGAACAAATAGTAAGCTTCCCAGGCGCTAAACTTGTTCTAACCAACACACAGCGTTACACTTGTTAAGCAAAATTCACATTATTGATGAAATGCAAATTATCTTTGTAGTGGGAAAATGACGCGATGTATATTTCAGCGACTGAGTGTGGATTTTGCTAGCTTGCCATCGTCAAGCTGCACTGACGGTAAGAAGTGGGAACTGGCGGGGAACTAATGGGGGCATCAAAATCGAAATGCGGTCTAGTGAATTTAGCGTTTGAAGATCTTAAAGTAGGTGATCGCTGGGTAAGCGATCGGCGGATTGTTTCCCTCGGGGAGATCAAGGAGTTCGCCGACCTTACTGGGGACTTTACTCCTGTGCATGTGGATGAGGAGTACGCCTCGGAGACCCCTTTTCGAGGCATCATCGCTCACGGGATGCTCGGATTGTCGTTGCTCGCCGGTTTAAGTACTGAAGCCCCCAAAGTCGACACGGTTGCCCTAGTTGATATCAGCGGTTGGAGATTCCGCACACCCATTTATGTGGGTGATGAAATTCATGTTGTTACCGAAGTCGCGAGCGTCGCGGACCACGGACGTCGCTATGGACAAGTTCAATGGTATC
>JANODQ010000608.1:0-5055 GCA_031412775.1 Pirellulaceae bacterium
GTTTCGAAGGATCTGGGATTTGCTACATGAAATCTAAATCCTTTGCAGGTTTGGCAAAGGTGAATGTAACCCATGGTGAGAATACAGGAGCGCCGGTTTGGGCAGCTTGAAGGCGTATAAAGCGGCCGTAGAATTGTTTTGGGGTTTAGCTATGATAAGAAAACTGGAATGTGGCTTCTGGGAGCTTTGCCTGCTGTGAATCTGCGAGCGAGCCTCAATTGGATTTTCCAAGCAATCAAAACAGCGTACTTAACTGCCGAACAACTTTTTTGTTTAAACTCCGACAGAGGATTTTTTAATGTCCAAATCCCGAACAACATCTCGACGTGGTTTTCTTAAAGGAGTTACTGCAGCTGGGACCGCAGTTACTTTGAGCTCTTCAATGAATCGGGCTTTGGGTTTCCAGTCCCCTAATGATCGGCCCGTTTTCGCCACAATTGGGATGCGTAACCAAGGTTGGACGATCACCAGCAAGTCCTTTCAGTTCGCTGATTTTGCTGCCCTCGCGGATGTTGATTCCAAAGTGCTTGGTGTGAACATCGAGAAGACTGAGAAGGCTCAAAAGAAAAAGCCAGATGCATACAAAGATTATCGAAGCATCCTTGATCGCAAAGACATTGATGCAGTAATGATTGCGACGCCTGACCATTGGCATACTAAGATCGCTGTCGAAGCGATGTACGCGGGAAAGGACGTCTATTGTGAGAAGCCACTCACGTTAACCATCGCCGAAGGAAAACTGATCGAAAAAGTCGTCAAAGAAACAGGCCGTGTTTTTCAAGTTGGTACGATGCAACGTACTGAGTGTGATCAACGCTTCCTTCAAGCTGTCGCGCTAGTGAAGAGCGGACGACTTGGAACTATTCAAAAAGTCACCTGCGGAATTGACGGTATGGAAGCATCGCCAGTTATTCCTATATCTGCCATCCCAGAAGAAATTGACTGGGATCTTTGGCTTGGACCAGCTCCGAAGGTGGACTACCGCGCCATCCCTGAGAAGTTGCGAGAGGGCTATGGCGGTGGAGTACCACTGTTTAGCAATTGCCACTACTCGTTCCGAAATTGGCATGAGTATTCCGGCGGCAAGTTAACCGATTGGGGCGCTCACCACGTCGATATTGCGTGTTGGGCTTTAGGTGCATCTGATACTGGCCCAAGCAAGATTACACCTGTCGAATTCAAGTTGCCAGTTGAATACAAGGACGGAAATCCAGTAGTTCAAGATCAATACAACGCGGCAACAAATTTCCGAATCAAAGTCGACATGCCTAACAGCGTCGAGATGATCATCACTAGCGAAGGCGACAATGGCATCCTCTTTGAAGGAACCGAAGGTAGGTTCTTTGTGAATCGAGGCAAGATTACCGGTAAGCTAGTTGAAGAGTTGAAGGAAAACCCACTTCCCGAAGGGGCAATCGAAGCAGTTTACGGTGGAAAAGTAAGCGAGAACCACACTGCCAACTTTATCGAAGCGATGAAGTCTCGTAAGCAGCCGATCTCAGACGTGTGGTCTCACAATCGAATGCTGGAAATTTGCCACCTATCGAACATCGCGATGCGTCTCAATCGAGAACTCAAGTGGGATCCCGTCAAGCGAGAGATCATCGGCGACTCGCAAGCCAATTCGTTTCTTGCAAGAGAGAACCGCAAGGGCTTCGAAATCAACATGTAGCCCGGTAGGCTAAATCGACTTTGGTCACACTGGCTGCTGCTGGTTTGACTTCGCTGATGCGATCCAGCGCTCTACGGTTTTCAACGGAGGCGGTCCCTTGTCTCGCAAGAGCCGCTTACCTTCATTTGTCTGAGCAATGGATAGGACTTGCTGGTGAAGTTCATCGGGAGGCTGTTTTGCAAGTTGCTCTGCGGAGCATATTCCCAGGTTGACCAATAGCCCCGCACCGGCTGCTGTTAAGCGATCGACTTGAATTGAAAGCCTTGCTTGATCCTGCCATTGTCGAACAAGCGAGACACTGATCCACTTGACTTTAAGCTCATCGACAATTTCGTTTGCGTTTCTATCCAAAAACTGCCCAACCCAGTGGCAGCCAATCGCATCGAACCTGGCTGCAGTTTTCGGCCCAATCGCAGGGGCGTCAACCATGGGGCTTTCGACTGTCAACCGAGCACGAGCCGAGGGCGACTCGGGCGCTTTCGCAGGCGGGTCAATTCTTATGTCGGTAGTCGGTTTTAGATTTGATGCTTTAAATGGTTTTATCGTTATGTTTGTTTGCGGTACGACTTGCTTAAAGTCTCTTTGCGGCGAGACAATCGACTCAACTGGTAGGCCATCCGTAGTTGTTGTAGGACTATTGATGATCGGCGTCGTGCTTATTGGGGCCTTAATGATTGTTGGTTTAATTACTGTTGGTTTAATTACTGATGGTTGATTGACTGGCCGTAATGATTCTTCCAGAGCGATCGCATTCGTCGCGGTTGGTCGATTATCGACAGGCTTCACTGCGTTTGATGCGGCAAGAATAATTCGTTCGATTTCATTTGGAGCGGGATGTAGGTCTGGCTTAAGTTTGCGTACTGTGTGTACTTTTCGTTGTTCCAGTGAAACATTTCGGACAACGGTTCCGGTCCGCTGGAACTCTTCGAGAATCGATTCGACTTCTCTGCGATTCTCGGCAAGTTCGATCGACTGAACAATCTTTTTTGCCGGTATTTGAATTCCTGCGAGGAGGGTGGGTAGCGTCAGCGATACTCTCGGTAGTAATGCTGGTGAATCGGATGCGATTCGGTCCAGGACGCTTCCCCATGCGGTTTGGACTTTGACGAACAAATGCGCAAGGACTTTCCGCGAATCAATTCCTAATGCAACTTTAGGGAATCGCCTTGCTTCGTTCATGTCGTAATCGTTTAGAAGCAATTCGTAAAACTGATGGACATATGTTGCTCCACCATGAATTGCGTCCGTTAACCATTCCTTATTGTCAGGCAATTCAAATGGTTCGAGATTCGGATTTGACAAGGCCTCGCGATGAATCTCATTATAAGCACAGCATACACTCCATTCTAACGGTCGATGAATGACAGTCTCGCGCGGCGACTGTGCAGTATGAAGAGGCATAAAGGGATCGGTAAAGTAATGGCTCAAAACGCCGATTGCATAGGCAGATTGCTTCCAATCGCCCTTGCTGAGCAAACCGTATACATTGCTGAGCCATTTTTTGGCAGCCTTTGCCGCTCCACCCCAATAGCCATCGGCAACATGAACAACATGATTTTCGAAGTCCTTGAAGACCGTATCAGGATCCTTAGCGCCCTTGAGGTAGTCGCTGTAATTTGCAAGCAGCATATCAGCGAGTTGCATTCCTCGCGGAGTGGTAACTTCCCACAGAGAGTCGATCGCAAAAAAATGATGAGTGCTTTTGCAATGCGCGGCACGAAGTATAGAAACTATTGTTTCCATAATGAACTCGTTAAATGCAAATCAGTTTTTCTAATCGCTAGTCACGTTTCTGTTTCAAACAGGCCACGATTCGCCTTGATGCATCCTTCACATGCAAGACGCAGCAAGGAAAAACAAATCCTTTTTGGTGAGGATAGCAAAAAACACCACGAGAGAAAAAGGTCGATTGATATGAAAAAAAAATAAAAAAATTTGCTCTTAATCAAATCCAAATCGATACCAGTCCCGACTAAGCGATTGCAAGCGGATTGCGGGAATGCTCGAGAGTTCCGCGTGTGACTCCAAGCCGATTCTCTGCGCGGAGCGCTCGCCAGACTTCTGCACCAGAAGTCTCACCCGCTATCAAACGCTGATAGAGTGACACAATTCGCTTAATTTCATCAGCGGGTGCATCGTTCAAAAGTTCAATTCTAAAATGTTGAATGCCACGCTTCATCAAGTCTTCAACCGCTTCAGCACCACTTTGCGCGACTCCATTGTAAAGCGTGTTTCGACATCCGATATCCGCGTGCAAAACGTGTTTGACCCCGATGCGATCTTCCATCTCAACCGAATGGCGATCACAAGGTCGACCGCAATTACTTTTGTTCGTTCCTGGCGAGAGCACCGTACAAAAGACGCAGTGCTCCATATGAAACATCGGCATATGTTGATGAATCACTATTTCCATCTCGCTGCTGGGCATGCTGTCAACCAGGTCAATCAACTGATCTCGATTCAAATCATAGGATGCCGTGATTCGTTGAGCACCCTCGCAAATCAACCAAGCTGCCGTAAGAGGGTTCGTCACGTTTAATGAAAAATCAGCGACACATGGAATCTTCAATGCGAGAGCGAAACGAAGGGCCGCTAAGTTTCTAACCAACCAGCCATTGGCCTTGTGTTTCGCGAGTGCTTTGAAGAGTCCGATCTCACCGGGCTTCTGGATTCGAAGTGTTGCAAGATAGATTTCAACCCCTTGAGATTTCGCAAGAGCTACTGCGTCGCGATACTGACGAATGTCGTGAAAGTCCACGTAGACTAGATCGACGCCTGCTGCGATCACATGTTCCAGTTGCGTAAGCGAACGGACCAATACGACGAGATTGGCAGATCTTTCACCACGGCCGATCGTGTTAGAAGCGTCTTGCATCGATGTGCCCAAAGCACTTTTGCGAATTTCGATACTGCTCTGCGATATCATCCGCGTTGCGACCCCAGGGGATGCAAGCGACCGCACGATTGGTTTAAGTGATTCGCTCTGCAGTCGGTTCACCATATCTAGACGTAGTTTTCCGAGCACGCTGAATGGAACCATTGGCTTGCCTTCGATCGTTGCTTCAAGATTACGAAGCGCGTATGCCGATTCACCAAGTCGTCCAAGTTGTTGCTGCAACGACTCGGGTGTAACAGCGTGTTTTTTCGCTTCGGCCAAAGCTGTTTCTGTTTCTAAGGCGAATGCAATCTTGTCGCACTGCACCTGAATTTTTAATGGCTTGCCTACGATTGCGAACGCTTGGATATCGATGTTACGGCGGTGGTTCGGTGTCTCGTTAGCGTATGTCGCTCGAAGCTGTTTACTGAGTCGCGGGTCGTCGGTTTGCCAGATTTGTTGGCCCGGGTAGCAATGAGCGTCTCGAAGGAGACCTCGCTGAAAAAAC
>JANODQ010000609.1:0-2524 GCA_031412775.1 Pirellulaceae bacterium
CCGAGACGCAATTCGGCGATTCGTCAATTCTGGTGGAGGCTTCATCGGGATCTGTGCAGGCGCCTACTTAGCTTCGGCGGACTACTCTTGGTCACTGAATATTCTGGATGCGAAAGTTCTAGATCGGCAGCATTGGAATCGAGGCAAAGGTACTGTTGAGATCGCGATAACCGACGCCGGTCGCAAATTCCTTGGAGCCAATGACAACAAACTCTCGATTCACTACGCTCAAGGTCCATTATTGGCTCCTGGTAACCGACCAGATATTGAAGACTACGAGACTGTTGCAACTTTCGAAACGGAAATTGCTAAAAACGGTGCTCCTGAGGGCGTCATGAAGGGGACAACCGCGATCGCGAAGGGAAAGTTTGGAAATGGTCGAGTTATTTGTTTTAGCCCTCATCCCGAAATGACAGATGGACTTGAACAGATGGTCCGCCTTGCGATCGATCACGTGAAGCGGCAAAAGTCAGAATAGCTCTAAGCCTTTCCATCGCGTAAGAAAAGGGATTCTTGACGCATTCGATGTGCGAGTGTTGAGATGATATAATGGAACGAAGTGCGTGGAGCATTTGAGCTTTGCTTCACGATTTAATTCATTACTCTCTCAATCGACTGCAGTATCATGTCCTCACATCGCTATCTCTCTTGTGCGACGTCTCGTTTTTTCAACCCTGCACAGTTAGCTGCTTTCGGCCTTTACTGCGTTTATATATTTGGGTGCGAGGTTAGTCATGGGCAAGAAATCCAAGTCGTGGTGAAGCCGACTGTTCAAGCCATGCAGAGAGCGATTGAACAAAAGGAGATCGCAGGAGCCGTGACCATTGTGGCTGACAAGGATCAGTTGCTCGATTTTCATGCGACTGGATTTGCAAACATCGCCCAGAAAAATGAGATGAAGAAAGATTCTATTTTTTGGATTGCATCGATGAGTAAGCCGATCACTGGAGCTTGCGTGATGATGATGGTCGATGAAGGGAAGGTTACCTTAGACGATCCGATCGAAAAGCACTTGCCAGCTATGTCGACTCTGAAAACCGAAGATGGTGAAAAGCATTCTGTGACTATTCGGCAATTGATGAATCACACTTCTGGAATGCGAGAGATTCCGGCACCCAATACATACGCATCAGCGACACTGGAAGAAGCCGCGAAGAAGTATGCTGAGCTCCCGTTGGTTTTTATACCCGGTAGCAAATGGCAATACAGTCAAACCAGTATCAATACGGCAGCGCGTATCGTCGAAGTGGTTTCGGGAATGAGTTTTGATAAGTTCGTGGAAGCGCGATTATGTAAACCGCTTGGTATGTCCGATACGGGCTTTTACTTGACAGATGAACAGAATCTGCGACTTGCGACTTCTTATAAACGAACCGACGCAGGACAACTCGAGCCAAACCCGATTTGGTTACTCAATGGAGCAAGTCCAACCGATCGCAACAGGATGCCAGCCGCGAACGGTGGCTTGTTCTCAACAGCCGGCGACTATGCGAAGTTCTGCCAAATGTTGTTGAACGAAGGAACTGTTGCGGGCAAGAAGATCTTGAGCTCCGATGCAGTGAAGGCTTTTCGAACAATTAACACGGGCGAGTTGGTGACTGCGTTTACGCCTGGTAACGGATGGGGTGTTGGTTGTTGTGTTGTGAGGGAGCCTCAGGGAGTTACTGAGACGCTTTCGCCGGGCACGTTCGGGCATGGTGGTGCGTTTGGCACCCAGGCGTGGATCGATTGGGTGAAGAACCGAATTTATATCATGATGGTTCAGCGATCGAATTTTCAAAACGGCGACAACTCAAATGTTAGAAAGGCTTTTCAAGCGGCGGCGGTTGGTTTGAAGTAATATCACGTAACGTGCTCGTCATTCGGCATTGCTACTTGCAATTCTCAACCGAGGCTTGAATATGTGTGCGGCTTTATTTATTTGATTCTTTTGCTTCACCATGCAAACATTACTGGTTACCGGCGGTGCTGGATTTATTGGAAGTTGCTTTATTCGAAAGCATCTTTCAGAGCGGGAGTGCCGAATCGTGAACTTGGATTTGCTGACTTATGCCGGGAATCCTGAGTCGATTCCAAAATCCTCGAGCGATCGTTACTTGTTTGTTCAGGGTGATATTGGAGACCGATCGTTAGTTCAGAAGCTTCTTGCTACTCACCAGCCACAATCGATCATTAATTTTGCAGCCGAGTCCCACGTTGATAGATCGATTGATGGCCCTGCCCTGTTTTTGCAAACAAACGTAGTCGGAACTTTTCATCTTTTGGAGGCCAGCCTTGATTACTTTCGGTCGCTAAGTTCTTCTTCTCGGGCAACCTTTCGCTTTCTACAGGTTTCAACCGATGAAGTTTACGGATCTTTGGGCGAGACGGGAGTATTTTCCGAATCGACAGCCTATGCCCCGAATTCCCCGTATGCAGCGTCGAAAGCTTCCGCTGACATGTTCGTGCGAGCGTATCACCAAACGTATGGGCTACCAGTTCTTACAACTAACTGCTCGAATAATTATGGGCCTTATCAGTTTCC
>JANODQ010000610.1:0-4347 GCA_031412775.1 Pirellulaceae bacterium
TATCTTCATGACCGACAACGGCGGAACAGCTGGCGTGCCTGTATTCAACGCTGGTCTTCGTGGGCACAAGACTGAATATTATGATGGTGGTCATCGAGTTCCCTGCTTTATCAGTTGGCCTGCGGAAAATCTTCAAGCTCGCGATGTTTCGGTCCCTACACATGTTCAAGATTTGATGCCAACGCTGCTAGAAATTTGCAGCAACTCACGAGAATCGTCAACTGCCAAAGAACACATGGATGGGGTAAGTTTATTAAGACTGCTTCGCGACGATTCGCCAATCGAAGATCGGATGTTAGTCGTTCAATATGGCGCATCGCCACCGCATCCCGATGATCCGAAAAAATGGCGTAGTTGTGTGGTTTGGAATCAATGGCGTTTGGTTCATGGTGATGAGCTATACGAAACAAAATCGGATCGATTGCAGCAAGTAAACCTGTCTGGAAAGTATCCGGAGATCGTTTCGAAGATGAAGGCTCATTATGAAAAGTGGTGGGCTGGGATCGAACCACAACTTGGAGAATTTGTGCCAATGACGATTGGAGCGGACCAAGAAAACCCGGTCGAGTTAACGAGTTCTGATTGGCAAGATGTTTACGCAGATAACGCTGGACACATTCGAAACGGAGCAGGAGGGCCGCGCGGTGCCCCTTGGAACGTTATCGTTGAACGCGAAGGAGAATATGAGATTCGACTTCGACGGTGGCCTTTCGATTTGACTGCACCGCTAGATGGTAATGTGACGCCGCCTGGCAAAGAGTTGCCTATCGCAGCGGCAAGACTCAAGATTGGTTCCATTGAAAAGCATATTCCGACATCAATCGGGACTCAAGAAGCAGTCTTCACGTTGATTATTCCCGCAGGTCGGACACAATTGCACGCTTGGTTCCAAGACGCAAAAGGCAATGATTTATGTGGAGCTTACTTCGCTTCGGTCTATCGCAAACCATAATTGACGAGATCGAACCCCAGCACATCGAAAAGCTAAACCCACTCGCAAAAACGACAGATTGTGAAATGGCCGCGGATAAACTTTCCACTGGAAACTTACGATGTATGCCGCGGATTTATAAAGCTTTTAGAGCCATTTCGAATCCATATTCATTCGATGCAATACAGTGTATTTTCCGATCGAATGAACAGTTGTTTGTTGACAGGTGCGGGAGACGCGTCAACGCCTTCGTTTAACTTATTGGTAGAAACTACTTCCAGTTTATCACTGTCTTTAATGACGGTGATGGTGCCACTTCGATCGGTCAGATACACGTATCCGCCAGCTGCGATAGGCGATGCGTAGATGCTATTGAGGCCTGGGACTCGAGCTGCCGAATAGAAAGGCTTACCCGTTTTCGCATCGACACACGTAAGCAATCCCGATTTGCCTTTGTAGAAATAAACAATTGGCGACCCGGATCCGCGGCCAGGAATAGTGACTTGCCATCGAATGTTTTTCGTGGGGGACCATTTCATAGGTGGATTCGCAGTGGAGGAAATCCCGCTGCCGGATTCGCCTCGCCAATGCCCCCAATTGTCTGCAAGCAGTGTCGCGTTAAAGCCTGCAAAGCTTCCTATGGACAGTACCAAACAAGCTAAAGATCGTTTCAACATAGTCATGCTCACTTGTTCTTTTTCGGCAACTTGAATAAATGATCAGCCCTGTTTACTTACCGACGCAATAAAGTTTTTTGTCGGACCGTATATACATATAACCATCGCTAATCGCAGGAGTTCCGTTGAAAGGCCCTTCATCGTTGGAAAAATCGCTATCTGCTATCGGGGTGTATTTCTCCTCAGCCTTCCACAACTGTGATTGCCCAGAGCGAGAAACGATCAAAATGTTGTTATCGATAGCGATTGCCGAGGCGTAGTCGCCCGTGGGACCGCGACCGCCAGAATCTGCCGCGTCGCCAGATGGACGTTTGATACGTTCTTTAAAAATCTCTTTGCCCGTGTCGCAGTCAGCACACACAGCGAGCCCGGAAGAGGTCCAGTATAGTTTTCGATCAACGATCACCGGAGTCCCCGTACCGGAGCGAAGTGATTTATCCCACACCGTATTCGTCGCTGACACATCGCCCGAGCCACCGCATCGAATGGCGATCGCTGAGCCTTGTCGTCCACCCATTAGAAAGACAACACCATCTAATTGATTCAAGCTGCCTGAAACAGCTTCCTTCACCGGTGAGGCGGCTCTCCAGTATTCCTTCCCTGATTTTGGATCGAGAGCGAATATCCTGCCTGGACTAGCAAAGACCAACTCGGTGCGTTCTTTCAGATCGACCAAGATCGGAGTAGCCCAACAGTTCGTAAAGGACTCATCAAAAACCCGCCAAGCTTCCTCACCTGTCGACTTGTTCAATGCAATCATCGCGTGATCGGTGATGCCAGCATTTACGATAAGGAGATTTTCGTAAAGTATAGGACTTGCCCCGCTACCCCATTCATGAGGATCCGAAAGTTGTCCAAGCTTGCGACGCCAGACTTCTTGTCCAGACAAATTAAAAGCCAAACCCCCAGACTTTCCAAAGACCACATAGACATACTTACCATCTGAAACAGGTGTACTACTTGCGTATCCATGCTGGTTGATAAAGCCTTTGTAAGGATCTTCTGCTTCGTTGGAATCAATCGTCGCAGTCCACTGTAATTCACCATTGAGTCGGTTGAACGAGAGCAAGTGCCGTTTCAAATCCTTCGGCTCACCTGGAGAAGTTTGATCGACTCCGTAACCTGTGTAGCAAGTCAGAAAAAGCTGGTCTCCGACGATGATCGGGCTAGACGCTCCCGGCCCAGGAAGCTTAACACTCCATTTGAGATTCTCGGTATTGCTCCAAGTCATCGGAGGAGCTTTACTCGTGCTTATCCCCGCTCCATTATCACCGCGAAAGCGAAGCCAATTCTCCGCAAGCGATACCGACGGCGAGAGTGCGACAATGGCGATGACCGCCACCAGAAGTCCTTGGAATACGATTCGACTCATTTCAAATTTTTCCTAGCAAAATGGACAAGAAGGATGCGATTACTAATACAAATTTGGAACTTATGTGCATCCTGAACGCGATCGATGAATTCTATCAGCACGCGAACTCAAGAGCGAAAATTACAAAACGAAATCAATTCATCAACTAATTCCGAGCGTTTACCAACTCAACTCGATGATTCGACTGTGCTGCCAACTTGGTTTCTGTGGATTACATCGTCGCTTGAAGAACTTTTGGGTTGCCGAATGATTCGAAAGGCGACGAACATGGCGAAAATTAAAAGTCCTGATGCAAGCAAGAATGGTAGACCGGGTAGACCGCTTGCGGATTCACCTTTGAGGCCTAGCTCGAAAGCTCCTGTAAACAGCTTCGGCCCGATCATTCCGGAGATCCCCATCAAGCACGCATTAGCACCTTGCAGTTGCCCTTGCACTGAGGGGCCAAGTCGTTGGCTCATGAGTCCTTGAATGGCTGGAGTGAAAAAACCCATGAATGAAAAAATGGGAGTCACTAACCAAAACTTCCACGATTCATCTGCGAGCCCATACAATGCATAACCAACTGCGCCGAAGCTTAATCCGATGAACAGCAGATTCTTTTCTCCAAACATTTTCAGCGCCGGACGAACCAACCCACCCTGTACGATGATGTTCATGATGCCAACGAGCATCAACGCCAAACCAACAGTTCCTGGTGTCCAGTCGTATCGAAGTGTCGTGTAAAGCACGAATACGTTGTTGAGCACTTGATGAGATAGCTGGTACAAAAAATAGATAAACGCGAGGCCCAAAAGACCTGGGTAGGAACGTAGCAACTGAAGTGAACCAATCGGGTTTGCTCGTCGCCAGCTAAATGGTCGCCGATTCTCTTTCGCTAACGATTCAGGTAGTACAAAAAATCCGTAACACGCATTCAAAAGTGTCAGCCCAGCAGCAACCCAAAATGGTAACGTAAGGCTGATACTTCCAAGGTAGCCACCAAGGCCTGGTCCGATGGTAAATCCGATTCCAAAAGCGGCTCCGAACATTCCGTAAGCAGCACTGCGTTTTTCTGGTGGTGTCACGTCAGCAATGTAGGCTCCAGCAGTCGCAAAACCGGATGCGGTCACGCCTGAGATCATTCGACCGATCATCAGCCATGTCAAGCTGTAAGGCCCCGGTTCGGCGGATGCACAAAGACCCATCAATATAAAATCGAGCCCCAGGCCGAAACAAGAAATCAAGATAATCGGTCGTCGTCCAAATCGGTCCGATAATGCCCCTAGCAGGGGAGCACAAAAAAATTGCATCAAAGCCCAAAGCGTCCCAAACCATCCAACATAGCTCGATGCCTCGGCAATGTTCCCGTTTGTGAAGCTGACGATCAG
>JANODQ010000611.1:0-5523 GCA_031412775.1 Pirellulaceae bacterium
ATGGTTTTGCGAGCATCGGGCCGAAACCGTCTGCTGCGAAATATGCCCATCCCAAAAACAAGATCCCCAACAGGATAAGTAAGGGTGCCTTGATATTCAGAAGCAGCCGAATGGAATCAATGCCGCGAAAAATCACAATCATGTTGAGTAGCCAAAAAAAAAGAAAGCACCCTAATTGCGGGCTACTGATCCCAAGTCCCGGTATGGCTGCGGAGTTGACCACCGACGGAATCATGATTGCCAGAATGGAAAAAATTGCAGCTCCACCAATCCACGTTTGAATCCCAAACCAACCACATGCGACCAACGCTCGAAGGATCGCAGGAACGTTTGCTCCAACGATTCCAAAAGAGCTTCTGCAATAGATAGGGAATGAGATGCCGTACTTGGTTCCCGCGTGAGCATTCAGGATCATCGGAATCAAAACGATGATGTTTCCAAGCAGAATCGTTAGGACTGCTTGGGACCAATTCATTCCTTGGTCAATCATGCTCGACGCAAGCGTGTAGGTCGGGATACAGGCCGACATAGAAATCCAAAGAACCGCCATGTCTTTCGTGCCCCAACGCCTTTCGGCCAATGGAACCGGAGCCATATCGGGACTTGAATAGGGCGAATTAGCGATACTCTCCGGGAAAATTTCGACAATTCCCATTTGTTCAGCAACAGCGGCCATACCAACCCATTCCGTTCTTTCTCAGCTTACGCAAATTTACAGTTGAAGATTGAAGTACCTGGATGGAGAGGGAGTTTGGACGAGTATAATCAAGTCCTATGCAATCGGGGATACTTCTAGAGGTGGCTTATAGCCGATATCTTTTACTGACCACAACTTGTAAAACAGCTCCAATCCAATCAAATCAATGACTACTAAACCACCTGATCCCGCATCGATGCCCACAAAAAAACTCGGATTCCTTGGCGGTGGACAGATGGCGACGGCACTTGCAAAAGGAGCTCTCGCCAGCGAGCTAACCAACGCAAGCGGCCTCATGTTTTGCGAACCTTCTGCGGCTCAACAAAAGAAACTCGCCGAAGCTTTTCCAGGTTCTACCATTGTCTCATCGGGCAACGAGCTGTTTCCCGTGTGTGACCGCATAATCCTCTCGGTGAAGCCACAGATCTTACGAGAGATTGCTGGTTCGCTTAAGAAGTTAGTCCATGGTGAGCACTGCTTGATCTCGATCGCTGCTGGAATACCACTACCACAACTTTCGGAGTGGTTCGGAACGCATGCGATCATCCGCGTCATGCCTAACACGCCTGCACAAGTTCTAGCGGGAGCAAGTGGAATGGCATGTGGTCGTGACGTAAGTGAGGCTGATCGGCAATGGTCCGAACAGTTTCTCAAAAGCGTTGGCTCCGTTGTTCATGTTAGCGATTCATTACTTCACGCCGTGACAGGTCTTTCGGGTTCTGGTCCAGCATATGTGCTGCTGATTATCGAGGCCATGGCCGACGGAGGCGTAGCGGCAGGTCTTTCGCGAGAGGTTGCAACTCAGCTAGCCGTGCAAACTGTCTTAGGCACCGCCAAGATGGTTCAAGAAACAGGCCAGCATCCCGCAATCCTCAAAGACCAAGTCACCAGTCCAGCAGGCACCACTATCGCAGCCCTCGCGGTCCTCGAGCAACGCGGTGTTCGATCGGCCATGATCGATGCCATACTTGCAGCCACTGCAAGAAGCAAAGCTCTTGGTTAACTTAAACAGCTTCGCTTTTGGCCCGGATTGTTCGTACGGATATTGCTGATTAGCCGCTCTATCCGATTATCTCGCGCTTCTTGTTAACATAATCCCATACGACGAAGCGATCGAGATCGTTGCCTGCCGTAAAGAAGACTCGACCTTTGGTGGTTTCTGCTAATCGATGAGCGAAACGAATGTCTTCTTCCGACTGCGACCAACTGGGCACCAAAAACATGTTGATTACGATCCCTTCCTTGGCAGCCATCCTTCCTTCTCGCATCGTTGCCTGCTCTGTTCGCGGATCTGGCGGATAGAGCATGTACAACATTTCCTCTTCGAAGTGTGCAGTGGGTAACCCGTCGGTTATCAACACAATCTGTTTATTGGGCGTATCGCAAGTCGCAAGATTTTGACGTGCAAGCCGTAAAGCATGCTGTATGTTTGTAAAGTGCGGGTGAATTTGATGTTCGGATACTTCGTCACTACTCATGTCACATTTCAGCCGTACCCATGAGTCGTGGATCGTGACGGGCTTGGGCATTAAATCAATAATCTCGCCAGCAGTACGAAGCTTGGCAAACGTAAACATCTCGATGAACCGAAGAAAGTCACCGGGGTATTCAGAAGTAATCAGACCTTGCAACGCGAGGGCCATTCGCTTGACATTCATGTACTGCCCGTCGTATCTCATTGATCCACTCATGTCCATGATGACGCACGTTGCACACTTGGGGCTGTTGCGTGTGCGAAAGATCTCCAAGTCATCGCTTCGTAGTCGAACTTCCTTGTCGTCTGGTCGCTTAATCATTGCGTTGATAACAGACTGGGTGACATCTAAGTTTGCTAGTGAATCACCAAACTCATAGGCCTTCGTGGTTGGTAGCTCGACACTTCCTTCGCCTACGATCCGTCCCGAGTGTCTCCCGCTTCGACCTGCCTGGAGGCCACTAAAGATTCTCTCAAGCAGTCGCGCTTGGAAAGTTTTAAATGCTTTGGGAGTCAGCCGGTATCCCCCCTTTTCCGTCTTATCCAGCCCCTGTCGTTCGGCCGCTTCACGAACCATGTTTTCAACTTGTCGACGAATCTCTTCCAGCTGTTCCATGTCCTGAGGAGCTGCAAATTCGGCGAGTGCCTCCATATCGATCAAACCAATTTGAGCGGTCTTTGCCGCTTCTTCCAATTGCTTCAAAAGTTCATCGATCTTCTCAAGTTCCTTCTTGATCTCGATCGCCTCGGGAATCGACATACGTTCATGACCGTAGAACGCGTACTTACTTGCGAGTTCATCGATCTGGTACTTATCACCAAGCGACTCCATCACCTTCATTAGCTGGCCCGCAAATGGCCCGTTGTCGTCTTCGGCTCGATACCACAATCGTTCGAGCAGATAGATTTGCTGGTGTTTCACTGCGACATTGAAATCAGCCTTCAGCTTGGCTGGTGGTTTCGCTTGTTTTGAACTTTGTTCAAATCGGCTGTTAGCTTTCTTTTGAACCGAGTCCGTTTCGTACTTTTCTAGAATCTTACGCTTTCGCTCTTCCAGCATGGCTCGAAGCATATCAATACTTGGCCCCAATCCAGCGATCTGGCTCGGGTCCAAGCGAACGGCTCGGGCAAGCTCTTCTTCGGTCAATTCGCGTTGGCTGCCATAAGCCATCGCATAATCGAAGGCACCGCTAAGCAGATCTGGCGGCGGGGTTGTTGGGCTGGGGAAGTCAACCGGATTGAATTTCTGATAGGTATGGACAACTCCACCGAGTGTCCGCTTCGACGCTACGAGTGCGGCCTGCGGCGCGCGTCTGGTGGCAGCCGCGTCTACGGATTCACTGGGGTGCGAGTCGTCGTTTGGAATCTCTCGGTCGCTCATAGTCCTTCGCCGTCGTCCTTTACCATCCGCTTGGAAAATTCATGCTTGTTTGTGTAGATGCATTGTACGCCAGGCGGCAACTCAGAACGCGACAATTCGTTACAATTCGATTGTTGGGATCTCGAGAGATCGCAACTTGTTCAAATTCGTTCCTTTTCGATTGGGGACAGCTACCTATGCTTTATCACCTGTTACTCGCTTCTACATTTTGTTTTATGGTTAATGATAATCCGCTTTTGGTTACAAGTCCGCTCCCATTGGGGGCTCCTGATTTTTCGAAAATCCGACACGAGCACTTTATGCCCGCTTTTGAAGCCGGTATGAAGCAACAAATCGAAGAGTCCGAGGCGATCGCAAATCTTGCTTCCGAGCCGACGTTCGAAAATACACTCGTCGCAATGGAGAAAACCGGCGAGATTTTAGAGCGAACGGGAGCGATATTTTTCAATCTGGCTTCTGCGAACACAGATGATCAAATTCAAGAACTTGAAGAAAAGATCGCTCCTATGCTCGCGACACACTCGGACAATATTTTGCTGAATCCGAAGCTCTTTCAACGCGTTGAGACATTGTGGAAAAAGAAAGACTCTTTAGGGCTGAACGAAGAGCAGGGGCGTCTGCTTAAGGAGCACTACGAGTCGTTCTTACGAGCCGGTGCGAGACTCTCGAGCGCGGACCAGACGAAGATTCGTGCGATCAATGAAGAGCTCTCCTCGCTCACGACGCAATTCCAAAACAATCTACTGGCGATTACCAAGGAGCGGGCCGTCTTGGTTGCTTCTCGTGATGAGCTGGCCGGACTATCCGAAGCCGAAGTCAAAGCTGCCGCAGAAGCAGCGACTGCGAAAGGTGCGACTGCGAAGTTCCTGCTTCCAATCACCAATACGACTCGTCAACCTGTGCTGACGTCACTTAAGAATCGTGCTCTTCGGCAACGCGTTTGGGAAGCTTCTGCTTATCGCGGGCTTGGGCAATCAGTAAACGGCACGGCTGGGATCGATAATCGTCCATTGGTGTTGAAGCTTGCGGAACTGCGAGCACAACGCGCACAACTGCTTGGTTACGAAAGCCATGCGGCCTTTACACTTGAAAATCAAATGGCTGCGAAACCCGAAGCCGCTCTCAAAATGCTTCAGGATTTAGCGCCACAGGTCGTCGAGAAAGCAATGATCGAAGCAAAGGATATCGAAGCCGCCATGAAGAAAGATGGCATCAACGACGCTGTGATGCCTTGGGATTGGGAGTACTACGCTGAACGAGTTCGAGAAGAAAAATACGACATCGACGAGAACCTAGTGAAGCCGTACTTCGAGATCGATAGCGTCTTGAAAAACGGTGTTTTCTTCACCATGAATCAGCTATACGGAGTTAGTTTCAAGGAGCGAAAGGATCTTCCTGTCTACCATCCAACGGTACGAGTCTTCGACGTCTTGGATGGCGATGGAAAGGTTCTTGGTCTTTTTTATGCGGATTACTATCAACGCGATTCGAAGCGTGGTGGTGCATGGATGGACGCTTATCTATCGCAATCGCGTTTGCTGCACCAAAAGCCAGTGATCCTGAACGTGATGAACATTCCTCGTCCTGCAGAAAACGAACCGACGCTCCTAACGCTCGACCATGTAATGACCATGTTTCACGAGCTTGGACACGGCGTTCACGGGCTGTTTTCGGATGTAGAGTATCCCACGCTCTCGGGGACAAACACACCGCGTGACTTTGTCGAATTTCCGTCGACGTTTCATGAGGACTGGGCAATCGATCCAATCGTTTTGAAGAATTACGCGAAGCATTACAAAACCGGCGAACTGATTCCTTTGGCCTTACTTGAAAAGAGCATCGCAGCAAACAAATTCAACAAAGGATTTGATACGCTCGAATATCTTTCGGCTGCCTTGTTGGATTTGCAGTGGCACTCGCTACGCCCCGACGAAATCCCAAGTGATGTTGAGCAATTCGAAGCCTCCGCAC
>JANODQ010000612.1:0-5620 GCA_031412775.1 Pirellulaceae bacterium
CAATTCTAAAGTTTGGTGGAAGCCAAATTTTAGTCGGTAGTAATGACGCTTCGACCGATCGCAGTGATGCTGCGATTCAAGTCTTAGGTACGCCGTCACAACGAGTCTTCTTTACTTCGTATTCCGATGAATCACTCGGCATAGATACGAATCGATTGACGACTAATCCAACGCGAGGGCAGTGGGGCGGTATAGAAATCCGAAATGACATTGATCGTAGCCAGGGACGACGTGAATCCGAACGTGATGGCATCTTCCTGAACTACATTGGCCTAGCTGATATTCGTTACGGCGGAGGAACTGTTGGCTCAGGAACACAAGCTCGAGTGGTAAATCCAATTCACCTCTCAGCTGCCAGACCGACACTCTTAAATAATCAGATTCGGTTTGCAGGCGATGCGGGAATTTCAGCAGATCCAAATAGTTTCGAGGAAACGCTCTTCACGGAAAATCGGTTTCAGTTCACAGGCTTGTTCACACCTGACTACAGCCGTGTTGGACCGGACATTCGAGGCCAGCGAATTGTCGACAGTTCGACCAATGGATTGTTTGTCCGAATCGATACTCTACCGGGTGATCGACTGAAGACTCTCAACGTGGCGGGTCGTTTGGACGATCGAGACATCGTATACGTGCTTGGTGAAAACTTGATTATTTCAGGTACTCCGGGCGGATCCTATGTCGAGCAAATTGCCCCGGATTTGTCTATCGTTACAGCCACTACTTCCGTCGGAGGTTCGCTCAACGCTTCTACGGCGTATCGTTATCGAATTGCATTTGTCGATGCATACGGGAACGAAGGTTTACCAAGCGCGATATCTGGTCCAATTAACACGACAAGCACGAATCGCACGATTTCGTTGGGGAACTTACCGAGAGCCGATGGCGAGTTTGTGGGACGACGTTTGTATCGAACCAGTACGACAACACCCGGATCCTTTGACTTGGTCGTTGAATTAGATAAAGATTCACTTTCAGTAGACGACAACGGGAGTATCCTCGCAAGGTCATTAGTCCTGAACGTGTCTCCGACCCGTCAGCGTGTACGCCAGGATGCCAGTCTTGTGGTCGATCCAGGTGTGGTAATCAAAGCACAAAATGCAAGGATCGAAGTCGGAATCGGTGCACAGCTGATTGCCGAGGGAACGACTTCAAAACCAGTAATCTTTACCAGTCGAAAAGATGATCGCTATGGCGCGGGTGCGACGTTTGACACGAACAATGATTTCACGACCTCAACGTCCGCTCCGGGCGATTGGTCTGGTATCGTCGGACGGCATTTATCGACGTTGAGTATTGATTCTTCCCTGATAACGTTCGGTGGTGGAGCGTCAAGTATTCCTGGCGGATTTGCCTCCTTCAATGCAATCGAAGTGACGCAAGCCTCGGCTCGCATTGCGAATTCTACCCTTGAGCGGAATGCCAGCGGCAACGCGACGGCAGGAACATCCAATCGCGACTTTCGTGGTCCTACCGATGCGAGCGTGATTCATGTTGTCGCAAGCCAGCCAATCATTATTAATAATGTCATTCGTAACAACGCTGGTGCGGCCGTCAGCATCGACGCCAATTCATTGAAAGCAACTCCGGTACAAGACTATGGACGCTCCACAGGCTTGAATGATCGGAGCCAACGTAGCAACGGAAATCTAGGGCCATTTGTCGACGGGAACCGACTTGGCGAAAACAGTATCAACGGGATGCGTGTTCGTGGCGCGACGCTTACGACGGAATCGGCGTGGGATGATACCGATATAGTCCACGTTCTGGAAACGCAGATCGTCATTCCTGATTTTCATACTTACGGAGGTCTGCGATTACAGAGTAGAGTTGACGAAAGTTTGGTAGTGAAACTTTCGGGTCCGAACGCAGGCTTTACCGCGAGTGGTCGACCTCTGGATATTCCCACACGAATTGGTGGATCGCTTCAAGTGATCGGAGCACCAGGATTCCCCGTTGTTCTTACCTCTCTCGCAGATGATACCGCTGGGGCTGGATTTGGTTGGCAAGGTCGGCCAATGCTAGATACCAATAATAATGGCAACTCAATAGGTAGCCCCGGAGATTGGCGAAGTGTTCGATTGAACCCTTATAGCAATGATCGAAATGTGGATACAACGGTTGAGCTAGAATCGGATCCTGTTGGTGATGCGAATCGGAACGACATTCCATCGGGAGCACAGAACCTTGGAACGCTCGCCAACAATATCAACGGTGGTGATGAAAACCTGCGACTTGGTTTTACAATCGCGGGGACTGTTTCGGTCCCTTCTGATTTGGATGTCTACCGATTTACTGCGACAGCCGGTACGACTGTATGGTTTGACCTGGACCGCACCGGATCGGCACTCGATTCAGTGGTCGAATTGTTAAACGATTCCGGGGTGATAATTGCTCAGAGTAATAATTCGTATGATGAAGCCGTTGTCGGTAGTGTGTATACGAACCAGACGATCACACCGTCGGCTCGAGCTCGTGCATTCCCGATGAATCAAAGTGCATTCGGGACCGACTTAGATGACTTTCAATCGATCAATCCATTGGATGCTGGCTTTCGCTTACAGTTGCCTGGACAAACTGGTACGACAAATTCCTACTTCGTTCGTATCCGAAGTAGTAACTTGGAGCCCGGGGAAGCTGCTTCGAATCTGCAAGACGCGTCAATGGTAACGCAGGGGCTTTCTTTTGGACCATATCGACTCCAAATTCGATTGCAGCAAGTAGACGAGATCGCTGGTTCAACATTGCGGTTCGCTGACATTCGCTACGCAACCACCGGAATAGAAGTACTTGGCTTCCCTGGGCATTCACCGTTAACAGGCGAGACCGCCGAAGATCCGTCAGGCACGAATGCCCCTGCAACTGCACAAGATCTCGGAAATATTGCAAACAGTGATAGGGCTTCGATTTCTGTTTCTGGGAATTTGACAGCAGCAAATGATCTCGATTGGTATCGATTCCGTGTATCTCGAGATTCGATTCAATCGCCTGGAGGATTGCCTTTGGGCACGGTGATCGATCTCGACTACTCCGATGGGCTTGGGAGGCCAGACACAAGCTTGTGGGTCTTCCGCGTTGCCGGGACAGCACTCCAGCTAGTGTTGGTCGGTACTGATTCAAACATTGCCGAGGATCGAGGAACTCCCGGAGTCTCCAATAGTTCTTCCGATCTATCGCGTGGTTCATTTGGCCCACGTGATCCCTTCGTTGGAGTGCAAGAGCTTCCTGACGGCGAGTACTTAATCGCCGTGACGCAAGCTAGCCAGGTTGAGCAACAGTTTCGCCAATTCACACAAGCTGCTGCCGCAAATCCATTGTTGCGTTTGGAGCCGATCAGCAGCGTTCGAAGAATCTCAGAAGATAGCTTCGATGTAAACCGTTTTCCAGTTCTCGCACCATCCATTCCCCCGGTCGTTACTGCCTCGCAAGTAGCTTTCAATGGAAATGCGAATGCAGTCCCTTTCAGTCTTGCGGATGTCACGCTTTTTGTATCGCAAGACGACCAAACCCCGGGCGCAGCAAATCGCTCGCGGCTGCTTTATGCGAATCCATTAACTGGAGTTCGTGAGGCAGAACTCGGGGCTGGCTTAAATTTCAATCGTGTTAACGATATCGCTGTCAGTCCGGCTGGCCGAGTTGTTGGTGCTGACGTTGCTCCGACTACTGGTGTTGTCAATGACGCAACAGCCGGTTTCTTTTCCGCTCTGAACCATGATGGGACGACTCCGGCGCGTGTGAACGCCGGGATTCAAACTTTCGAGGCTTACGCGAGTGCTGCCACACCACCAGTCTTCAGCGTAACCCAGGCACGTACGGGTACGGGGACTGCGACTAACGGCGTAGGGACTGTATTTACGGCATTGAGTTTTGTCGATAATCCTCAGTCGGCTGCGACCGATGCGCTCGCTTTATTTGGTGTAGCCCAACGGGCCGATGGACTGCCCTTTGATAGTGCGGTTTTGAGTGGTGCCAATAACGCGCTGAATGGTCTAATGCCCGGGAATATAGCAACTACGGCCTATAAAAATATTCTCTATCGAATAGATCCGACAAGCTTACTGGCTGTTTCGCCCCAAGGCGCACCTGATAGAACGGGAGACCGGCGAGCCACAGGAACCGGCACTGAAGTTCGAGAGTACGGCGTGTTCGCTGTAATCGACCCCATCAACTATATTTGGGATACAAACAACAACGCGGGTGGAGACACTATTGTTGTTACCACGCAAGCTGACGGAGACATTGTCGGTCTAGCTCAAGTTGGAAATTCGATTTATGGGATCACCGCGAGCGGCCAACTCTGGCGGATGGATACGACGACTGCTGGATTTACTCAGGGCTTTCGGCGTGGAGCGACGATTGTTCCCCTAGCGTTACCGACTGGTGCCTCGGGAACAATCACCGGCCTTACTCGAGGCCCACGTAATGTGGAAACGGGAGCCTATGCAAATATGCTTTTTGCTTCCACGACGACGGGCGTTCTTTTTGCATTCGGGACGAATCTTAGCGCTCCCGGTCAAGAGGGAGTCCTCCAGCCAATATTTCCTGGTGCGACTACGAGTATTGTTGCAACCGGGACAAACGCCTTAGGAACTGTTAACGGAATCGACTTCGCGGCACTGGATGTCAATCTGTGGCATACTTCCAACAGTCGACAAACCGACGCTGGCCATGGTCGACCGTTGAATTTTGATGCTTCCAAGAACGCGAATCAGAACGGAGGTAATAGCTTGTACTTTGGGTATCAACCCACCGGTGGTAGTGCAACCGCAGGCAATTGGAACCGGATCTTTCAAAATGCCGCTGGTGCAAATACTTATGATTTTGCAGGAGGTGCGGCAGGTGCTATCGAGAGCAATCCAATTGATTTGCGAGGCGTGTCGGTCGACGATAAACCGATGCTGTACTTCAATTACCGGTCCGCAACGCAAAGCTCAAATGGTCCGAACACGGACGACATTCCGATGCAGGATGCGTTTCGAGTCTACGGAATAAGTCCTGATGGTTTGTCACGGCTGATTGCTACGAATAACAACTCAGACGACAATGATTATACGAATACAAACAATGAATTCGATCCTTCCAATGCAAATAACACGGATGCATTTAAATCAAACTACAAGCCTCAAGTACTGTTCGATGTAAACGAAGCAGGTAACCTTGATGGATGGCGTCAGGCAAGAGTTCCACTGGCAGCGTTTGCGGGTCAAAACAATGTCATACTTCGCTTTGAATTTAGCTCGGGTGGTTCGTTTCAACTTGGGGATCCACTTCGTGGTGGCGTGCAGTACACAGTTACTGACGGAGCATCCTTGAGCGATGGCTCGACATTTGCGATCCATGGAGTAAATCCGACCGCTCCGGGTACTATCTTTAGAGCTTTTGAAATCGATCTCGGACTCGTGCTAAGTCTACCTAGTGGTGCAAGTATCACGCCTGGTAGTCAATTAACAGTGCAAGGGCGAGTATTTACGTTCCGAACTACCTCTATCAGTGCCCCGCGAGAGATAATCTACGCAGCGACCGACACCCCAGCACAAATCGCAACCAAGGTTCGCAATGCCTTGACTGCTGATTTACACACCGTGACGACCAACTCGCTTCGGCCTAATACAATTAACGT
>JANODQ010000613.1:0-7394 GCA_031412775.1 Pirellulaceae bacterium
TTTTAACAAAGATCCATGGCAAACTGTAACGCTAATTGCAGCAGACCAGTTCTTAGTCAAACTTGGTTTGCTCTCGGGTGAGCCAACGAAGTCGACGCCTAAGTCAGGTGAGAAGCTCGTGCCATCTGCCACCACCGAATAACCATCGATAGCGATCTCCGAACCTCGTCCGGATTGCACGTGAAGCTGTGTCCCGCAGGGCTGGAAACGATTTCAAAATCGATGCACGAGCTTGTAGTACTAGGCTTTGTTTCTAAAGTAGTTTTCGACTCATCTGGATCCCAACTGCTAAGCTCTAAATTCGATCTTTTATTGCTTGCGATTTATCATCCGGCCACACCTTGAGACGAGCTACCTCCTCTTAGGTTCGCGGCAATGTGGGGTGCTGCCCAAGGTAAAGATAACGATTTCCTCGCCCGTTGTAGTGCTGACATCGTGATGGAGACTGATTGGCTTTACGCCGGTTATATCGCGAATTATTTCTTCGAGCTTTGGCCTGGCGATCTCGATAAGTTGAATTCTGACTTGCTTTAGTAAATCGCGTCCCTTTTCAACGGGCTGAGTTTTTACAAGGTGCTGCTCAGCCGACGTTAGCACGCCCTGAAGTCTAACAATCAGTAAATCACCGATCAAATGAGCCTGAATATCTTTAGGACCGCGACCCATGAATTCGTGTTCAAAACGTGATATGCACTGGCAGATGGAGGCTTCCATCTCACCTCGAGTCTTCGTGGCGTCAGTAATTGTTCAAATCCTCTTCCGAATTAATAAGGGAAATCAAGTGCTCGATGACTACCAAAAGTGCCGATCAACCTATCTAAAATTATAGAAAGCGTAACCTTAAATAACTCGTATAGCAATCTGCGGACGATCTATGAGGATGATAATAATCAGCCTCGCGAAAAAAGATGATATTTATTCACTCCATTTAGATTTGGTACTTTGCCAGTTTATCGTATTTTCAGATGTTATTACGAGGCGTTGACCAAAGAAGGGGAGTTGCTCGCAATGAAGCGAAAGAACAGCAATTGTTGATTATCGAGGATATTCAATTTCTTCGCGACTTAAGAAACCCTTCGGCTGCCGAGCAAAATGCCGTCAAGGTGATTTAATTGGTTCCAAGAATTTCTTATGACTCCACCTAGATGCAGGAAATCATCGACCGTCAAATCAATCCGATGTTGCTGATGATTTCTGATTTCCCAATTATCGGCACGGTTGAAAATTCTCAGCCATCAGAATCTGCAGTGTTAAAATCGTCTAATGCCGGAAACCAAATTGTTCCGCGAACATGCGAGATCCTATTTGTTGACGACACAAAATGCGTCCGTGTCTCATTTCAACTTATACTCCGGAAACTTGGACAGCATATTCGAAACGCTTTGAATGGAGAATTTACGTTGAACGCGATTCTAGACAAAACACCCGCTATCGTTTTTCCTGACATTTCCATGAATGGCATGGAAGGTTATCAGCTCGTTAGGAGTATTCGATCCATACCGCAAAATAGCCATATTCGTCTGATCGCACTGACCGCACCGATCGGTACGAACACGCATGAGAACACCCGCATGTCGATAGATGCTGCTTTCGATCATATCTTCGAGAAACCTAAACACCACGCAACGCTTATCAACATTTTAAACGCGATGTAAGTATCTGATCTCCGAGCGCTGATTCGACTTGCACTCTAGCCAAAGGCTGTTCTTGCCGCGAACGACGTGCACCTCAACGTCCAAATCTCATGTCATTGAGAACATCAATTGCAGCCGGGATTCTTCAAAGCTTACTAGTTCTTTGAAAATCCCTTAACGGCCTTTGATTAATGTCGATTAGATACATTATCTTTCCGAGATCGATCGGCTTTTTGGGTGAATCCCCTGTTGGCTTGACTGGGTTGATCCCGCCAGGAAGTTTTGGAGCTTTCGACGGACTGGGGAGATTTCCTTGTGGTCTATCGGGATTGAGAACGTTTGGAACAATCCCTGTCGGTCCCTTTGGTTGTTTTGGAATCGCGTTCCCTGGACCTGGTCGAGGGCTTGGTGACAGGCCAGCGTCAGCATTGGGGGCCTTTTTCTGAGTAGCTTCAGGAATTTTTGGTACGTTTCCTGGTTCACGTATTCGCTCATTCAACCCCTTCGCATCCACTGACGGCTTAGTATCCATTCGTCTTTGCGCCCCCTTTGAAAGCCCTGGGACCGGATCAATATCTGGCTTGGGATTGTTTCGAGGCTGCTGGTTGATGTCGGGTTTTGGAGAGGTCGGTGGAGCAACTGGAGCTTTCTCGACCTGATTTGGCTGCACTGGCCAGCCTTGAGTTTCGCCAGGGCGAATGGGTTTTGCTTCAGACTTTCTTGGTGGATTTTGTCGATCACGTTCTCGACCAACTACCGCGTTTCGGTCATCGCGATTCGTTTCATTTGACTTTTCCTTTGCGAGCGGGTCCAACGGAATGGATAAATTAGGCTTGAGGTTATTAGGTTTTAAATTGTCGGTCTTCGGTAAGGGAAGTCTACCTGGAAGAGAGTTCACGTCACGCTGTTTTGCGATGCCATTTTTGTTTTGAAGGCGATCGAGTTCTCGCGTTTTGGCTTCATCCGGTTTGGCGTTCAATTCGGTTGTGCCGACTTCACCACTTCCAACTTCACGTGGTTCAATTGATTTAGGTTCCGAGTTCGCGTTCGCAGCTTGTTTCCTACTTTGTCCTTCCCGACTGCGTCGATTCTGCACCAATTCCCGCAATGGATCCTTTGATCGGTCAAACTGCCGTTCTTCATCTTGTGTAAGAGCCTGAAACTTTAAGGCAGAGTTTTTTTGCGTAACAAGGTTATCAAAAGACTCTCCGAACGTCGCAAGTCTCAACATGGACGCTGGCAAGCTTCCCCCCTGGTTCTGTTCGATAAATTGTCGTTGAGCCGCAATTGTTTGTGGTGGACGGTAACGGGGATCATTTTGAAAGAACTGATGCTGATCGTTGATCCAACTGAGAACGTTTGTATTTCTGTTCCTCGATTGGCTTTGATAGTGCGTGTAAAATGGATCATAGTTTTTTTGCTGTTGGTAAGTCGTAACCCACGGTTGATAACGGTTTGAATACTGCTGGCCATAATAGTCACCGAAGTAGTATTGACGTATATTGGGCCGAACGAAGAGATGGACAAACAGATTGACTCCAGTATCGATCGCATACTGCGGACGGTACGAATAATTCGACGACAGGTAAACTGGTTGGTTGTAGTACACAGGTGCAAACATGACCCCGCGTGAAGCCACATCGTAATCCCAGTAGCCTTGTTGATAGACACAGCCACCTGGAGTCCAGGCATATTGTGATGGCGACCAGACCCAATTTGGTTGTGATTTAGCCCAGTAGCCGGGCTGCCATTGATAATCATTCGAAGTGTGTACCCAGTTACCGGGAATGTAGAAATAATCTACTTGTGGTGCGGGCGATGATGGCCCTTGTTCAAGCGTCTCGGGAGGGGGTGGTAGATACTCGACATCCGCAAGCTTATCATTGGCCCAAAATCCGCTTATCCAGCGGTTGCCTCGATCTAGTTCTTCCCAATAGCCTGGTACCCAACGTTGTCCCGGCGGGGTCTTTCGCCATACACCGCTGATCCAAAGAAAGTCACTTCGATCTTCATCCCAAGCCCAGTAACCAGAAATCCAGAGCACGTTGCTTCCTTCTGGCCGATGATCTGGAGGAAGCTCGTTGATTGGCTCCGGTGGATCTTTTTCGACAATGATGCTAGGCGTCGCAATGGCTTCGTAAGGCCCTGCAAAGGCCTCGTGCAAAGGCCCACGTGTTAGAAAGTCCTCAGCCGGGGCGAGGTGGTTTTCAGAAGCGCTTAAATCAGCCTGCGTGCTCGATGGACGTTCAGGAAGCGGCTGGTCGGGTGCCTGAGCAAAGGACAGATCCCCGATTAAGAATAGTGAAGAAAAACATGCAGTGAACTTAAAAACTACATCGGGAATGGAGCGAATTGGCTCAGCCGTTTTCATGATAATACTTTCATTCAATTGAAGTGATTAAAAAAATCTGCCGATGCAAAGCGGATAGAATTTTTCAGTAGTCTGCGTTTCAAACCGTAAGTGCTTTGATTTAACGCAAACGACGTACCGCGACTTTATCAATACGCGTGTCCAGCATTTTTCCTGTGAAAATAAAAACCCGATCACAACACTAGGCAGTCCACGAATGCACTATAAAACGTCAGTGAACTGAAAAAAGAAAACATTCAATGCGGTGAAAACACCGTTGCCAAGTACATGCGTGAAGCTGGAATTCGACTTCTTGTATAACTGAAGATTCGAATCAAAAAACTGACTTAAATCATGATTAACCGATCGCGTCAAATCATTAAACCTATTGTTTTATTGCAGAAGCCATTATTCAAGTATGGTGCGCGTACGTAGGTGGCTTTGTTTTTTTCGGCGTGGGCATTGAGCGTGGGGTAGGGTTTTGGCATAGCTGTTTATTCACCAACACTTTGCTGAGGAGTTGCCGATAGCCAAGCAATCTCTGTCTGCAGATCAACGATCCTTTGTGGGCCGTAGAGGAAGGGGACACCTGCAAAACATGCGCTATCGTCGATTTGCTCGCGTAGATCCGTGCAATTCGCTGGCAAAGAAATGTAAAAACCGTTTTGGTCGCACAAACGCAGCATCAAAATCTTTCGCTCTGGCAAACAAAGCCATGATCTACCTCCATAGTCCAGGACAAGATTGGCTCAACATAGCGAGAAATGTAAGGCTGTTCAGCATTAAGACTATTTTTCCGACTAAATAGTCAACCCGCCATCTACGCGAAACAAAAGTAGGACCTATCTGCGGTTTTCCCTACCTCCTGTTTCCCTCGGTTCCTACTTTCTTGCCAAAAGAAATTAGCAAGCAAGTACGAGTGCCACTTGGCGAATTCATAGTTTGTGGAGGCCACTTCTTTAAGCTTATTATTGCGACAATCCGCGCACACAACGCGAGCCTAGAGATTCTTTCTGCAAACTTAATGTAACGGATAAAATCTCTCTTCCAAGAGTCGATACTTACGAAACGTTTCGAACAAATTGAAACAATTTCGGTGCTGCTCGTCACCTTACTTACTCGGATTGGATATAAGCATGGCTTGCGAATGTCGTAGCGATAAACGTTTCGTCCTTATCAAAGCGACAGGAAATCATCCGGACTTTCCGGAGTTTCATGAGCTTGCACAGTTACGGAACTGGTCGAAGGTGGAATCCAGTATTGAGTTGATGGTCGAAGTTGGTGGGACTTCGCAGTATTATACCGCCCGAGACGTTGTGAACTTCCTTCGAACCATCGTCACGGACGAGCAGTTTCAAAACTTGACTGCAAGTTGGTTGCCTACGTCCGAGACGATCGCTTGTAACGGTTGTAGTTTGAATGAAAGGGCCTCTGCGTCCGGGCCGGTGTTCGTGCCACTAGATATTTTCGCCCCGCTCGACGCCACGCCGCTTGTTAAGACGTTGCAATCAGGACGAATTCAATCATTCTTTCAACCTGTTTTCCGAAGCGATTGTAAGACTGTGTGGGGCTACGAATGCCTGATGCGAGGCATTGCCGAGGATGGATCGCTGTTAATGCCAAAACAGTTGTTAGAGTGGGCCAAGCAAGAGCGACTCATATTCATGCTAGACCGCATTTGCCGGGAAACTCACATTCGCAACGCAGCATTAGTGTTACCTGACGATGTCGACATCTTAATTAACTTTCTGCCCACAGCAATTTACGAACCGACATTCTGCCTCAGGACAACCATCGCTGCTGCAAGATCCGCTGGAATCGATCCGAAGCGAGTCATTTTTGAAGTTGTGGAGACGGAGAATGTCGCAGACACCAATCATCTTGCTTCTATTTTGAACGAATATCGAAAGTCAGGTTTCCGCGTGGCGCTCGATGACGTTGGTTCTGGTTTCGCTGGGCTGATGATGCTCGCGGATTTAAATCCTGACTTAATTAAAATCGATCGAGAACTCGTTCAAGGAGCTTCAAAGTCAGAAATGCACCGAATTATCGTTCGTGCGTTGGTACAAATTGCCCGAGAAAGTGGAAGCTTAGTTTTGGCTGAAGGGGTAGAAACGGAAGCCGAAATGGACCTCATGAAATCATTTGGCGTTGATCTGTTTCAAGGATTTCTACTAGGGAGGCCCGCTCCCCTTCCAATTACAAACCCAATGAAACAAGACGCAAACACGATTGAAAAGGGAACTAAGACAAATAGATTACGTGATGCAGGGGGTGCAATCGTCTCAACGCGTTCCTAGTCAAACGGTTTCATTTGGCGAATTGGGGAAGTTGCAATTGACAAGTCGAACTGTGGCAGAGTTAGGCGATCGACGGAGACTTACCACAACAGTTGTCTTCGCCAATTTGATTTTGGCCAGAGATTTGGCTATGAATCCACCTGGAGGATAGTGCGAAAACTAAAAACCCCGCAAGATCTGGGCAGGTGATCAAGAGGGGTTTAGAACCCGCCACGTGGGCCAGGTATTACTAAGCGGCGTCTCGTGCTGGAGTACCGCACGGATGGCAACGGCATCCACGGCCAAGGATACCATCCTACCTTCATTCGCCCCATCGCTAAAACGTTTGACTGGAACAAGCAACGGAAGATGTGGCGAGAGTTGAAAAAGACGGAGACGCTGTATAGCTAGTCGAAAATAGTCGAAAAAGTGAAGTTTTTCATTGGTCGTTGGCTGCCGGCATCAGTTTTCAGCTGGAATTAACTGCCCAAAATTTGTACGCTTCGTTGTCAACGCACGCAAATAGGAGACTTGCCAAATGCCAGATGAAGTAAGCCTGATGGTTACCACCGAGGGATTGACGGCTTTAGCCGACATGGCGTTGGCCTCCAAGAACCAATCACAGTTAGACGAGCTTTTGGCGAAGAATGTCGAATGCAAGCTCTCTGCCGAAGAAACGAGGGAACTAGACCTTCTGCTGACGCAAGTTGACGAACTTAACTTCGTGAAAGCTCGTGCAGCCGCAACGCTGCCTCGAATCAAGAATTAGGAATTACTTTGAGCGTCTACATCCGGCAGAGCTCAGGCGACGTGTTCGAACTCAATTCCTGCAGCGATGTGCCTATTGCCAATCAAGCGAAACGCTAACGGTTGTCACCTTTGAAGTCGAACACATCTACCCATTGTCGCTTGGCGGACAGACAGAATTCGAGAACCTCTGTCTTGCCTGCCCGACTTGCAATCGACACAAGGCTTGCAATCGACACAAGGCCAATCGAATCATTGGACTCACCGATGAGGGGGCCGATGTGCGGTTGTTCCACCCTCAGCGCGATAACTGGCTTGAAAACTTCGATTGGTCGGTGAACAGTACCGTGATTGTCGGACTAACAGATGTTGGTATCGCTACAG
>JANODQ010000614.1:0-4903 GCA_031412775.1 Pirellulaceae bacterium
GAAAAGCCATCTTTTCCAGAATAAAGAGCCAATACGAGATCATCCCATTCAGCGCCCTCCGCTCCAGTTAGAGCAAACGTAATCCCACCAGCAACCAAACCGCAAGCGACACCAAATACCGTCTTGCCAGAAATCAGGCCATAGGTAGGAGCACCGTCGGCCAACCCGAGTGGGTCATAGTAAACGAGGGGGGAATTGAGTGCGTATTTGTAAGCGAAAGGCTGCAAGGGGTCATCCTGGAGAAAACGCCCCGACTGCGGATTAAATAATCGAGCGCGGAGATAAATGTCACCGCTGAGAGGAACGGTTTCGCGACCGGTAAAAGCGAGCTGGCTGGTAATGGCAAGATTGCTGTTCTGGAGTGGGCGGCCAAAAGAGTCCACTAGCAACTGGCTGAGGATGGTGCCGGAGTTGTCGACAATCGTGCGGATGGTGCCGACGCTGTCGGTGAGTAACCAACGAGTTTGACCGGCGACATCTTCGGCGAGAACGGCGTCGAGGCGATTTTCATACAGTCGACGGGTGACTATGTTTCCGGGCGCTATGGAAACGATAGGGTGGAGGGCATCGTAATAGAAGCGCGTCTCACCGGTGACGTCGTTGAGGGAGATGCGACGGTTCAATGGATCATACGCGAAGGTATTGCGGCCTGTTTCGACGGCAGAGGCGCTTCTTGCGATGACGGAGGTGACCCGATTACGGTAGTCGTACAGATAAGACAGAGTTGTGTTATCGGTTCGATTGCGCCGTTGTGTGAGGTTTCCTCCCGCGTCGTAGGTGTAATCAAATTGGGAGTCCGAAAGCAGAACATTGCCACCGAGGCCGCTTTGATAGCTGTACTGATGGGTAGTACTGAAATGGCTGGTGAGTCGGTTGCCAGCTGCGTCATAGCTATAGATTTCCTGTGGCTGTACGAAGGGGTTGGGGTGCGTAGCGCGGGTGAGCCGGCGAGCGATATCGTATTCGAAGACGTGTAGCCCTTCTGTATCGGTCATCTGGGTGACATCGCCAAGGGCGTTGCGGCCAAACGTGAAGATGTTCAGGGCGGTGGTGCCGTTAGAGTTTGTGTGGCGAAGGGCGCTGGGGCGGGAAGCACATCCACCGCAATCGTATTCGATGGCAGTGTTGGCGACCGGCACTGCGCCTGCCAGGTCTGCGAATCGGCGCACGGAAGAAGGAAGACCGGCAAGATCGTAGTCGAACTGTACGCGTTTGTTGTTGGAACCGCCGACGGACTGGGTGAGCGACGATAGCTCATCGAGCCCGTTGAAGCTGCTTTGCGTATTGCCGCCAAGAGAATCTACGGCACCGGTCTGGTTGTTGTTCTCATCGAAGCTGTTGTTGATCGAAAAGGTGGGTTGGCCGGGGTAAGTAGCCTCAGACCGGGTGTTGCGGCCAAGGGCATCGTATTGGAGTGTCAACGTTGCCGAAGGATCTGAGGCGGAGAGGATAAGGCCATTAGCATCGTAGGTGTAATTGATGATGCGACCATCGGCCCAAGTTTCGCGCGTTTTCTTGTGAGCAGCATTGAAGGTATTGTCGATGCGGCGGCCGTTGCGGTCGATTTTAAAGAGCAAGTCGCCTGTATTGCTCCAGCCGAGAGTTGTGACGGCACCGCGAGGATCCCGGATCGTGGCCGGAAGGCCTTGCGCGGTGAAGGTGCGGAAGGTGGTGGCACCCTGGGGGTCAATGAAATGGGTCTGATTCCCTTGTGCGTCGTAGCGGAATTCGGAAGTGAGGCCAGCCCGGTCCCGCTGGAAAACGAGGCGGCAGTTGGCATCAAATGTGTTGGTTGCAACACCGCCTGCAGGATCGATGCTAGTAGCGATGGCGTTGCATGTGGAGTTGTATGTGAACATGGAACGGCGATTGGCGGAATCTGTGCGTGAGAGGACATTTCCGAGGGTGTCGTAGGTGAAGCTGGTAAGGTTGCCGGCAGGGTCTCGCTCGGTGAGCAAATTATTCGCCGTGTCATAGGTGCGGACGGTGTCGCGGAAAGCTAAGGCATTCAGGTAGCGACGTTCGGTGAGGAGGTTGCCGCGCTCGTCGTATATGTAATCGCGGCGGAAGCCACGGCCATTGAAGATGGTTTGCGTGAGTGCGCCAGGGGTGCTGGAGAGCTGATTGCAGCCGACTAGGGTGGTGATGTTGCCTTCAGGCGGGCAGGAGGCGGTGAGGCGGCCGGTTGCGTCATAGACGTTGCGGATCACATCGCGGCCTGATGGGTCCTGACTGCGGGTGAGGTAGTTGGGGAATGCGGGATTCTCATAGAAATTGCGGGTGATCTGGTTGAGCTGATCGGCAATGGTGGAGAGGTTGCCTGCAGGATCGTAGGTGTAGCGGAGTTCAGCCCCGCTTGGTTCGCGGATGTTAGTGATGCGGTTTTGGCCGTCGCGGGTTATGGTGAGCTGGACGCCGGTGGAGCTTACGATGGCGGTTGGGGTGAAGGTGAGAGTGTTTCCGTTGCGATCGCGGATGAGCTTGATGCCGTCGATCTCATCCATTTCGTAGCGGACCCCTTCTTTGGTGGTGAGGTTGTAGCGGCGGGGATTCCAGACGTTGGTGAGGTCTGCGAAGGCGACGCCATCAAAGAGGAAGACGCTGGTTTCCGGGACTTCGAGTTTGTCGAAGACGCCGGGGTCTGGAGTGAAGGCTGGGGTGACTACATTGGGGAAGAGGAAGGATGGCGCGGAGGGGGCAAAGCGGAAGCCGACGCGGCGGCCGTCGGGTGTGGTGACGTAAACCTTAGCACCGGGACGCATGCCCTGGAGGGGCGTTTCGGTTGGCGCATCTACTACAGAGCCAAAGAGGCCGAGTCGCCAGCCAGCACCGAAGTCGCCTGAGCGGGTGTCGATGCTGTCGTAGATGCGAGTGATGTTGAGGGGGACGCCGACGAAGGGGATGGTAAGGTCCCTGATTGTGGCAGTGAACTGGCCTAGTTTGAGGTTGCCGGAAACGGTGTAGGGGAGTTCGCGGACAATGCTTTCGAGGCCTTTGGTGATGGTTACTACGACAGTGTAGGCGTCATTAGCCAGCAAAGTTGGATCGATTGTGGCGATGGAGGAGGCGGTGATTGTGCCTGTGCCAGCGGCGAGTTGACGGGCGAGGACACCGGGTTTCTTGAGAACGACGGTCCAGGTGAGGGAGGGGCCGCTGACGTTGGGATCGGTGATGGTGGCTACGATGTTTACGGGGCGGTTGAGGTCTGTACCAACAGAGGGTGAGATGAGCTCAAAGGTGGCTGGGGGGATGTCGATTACGGTGACAGTGAAGTTCTGCAGGGCCACAGCCCCCTGGAGATCCTGAGCGCTGGCGATGAAGGCCTGGGGGCCGACCTGGCTTGGCTGAGGAGTCCAGGAGATGAGGCCGGTGGATGCGTTGATGGTGGCTCCGGTGGGGAAGGTAACAAGGCTATAGGTGATGGTTGTACCTTCCGGATCAAACGCATTCATGTCGTAGGCGTAGGGCTGGTTGGTGCGGCCCCGAGTTACTGCTTCGGAGAAGATAACGGGGGGTGAATTTACGCTGACGGCGCTGGCGACGACTATGGTCCAGGACTGGGTGGCGATGGCACCGATGTTGTCGCGCGCTTCAATCGAGATTGGGTGGGCGCCGACCTGGCTTGTGTTGGGAGTCCAGAGAATGACTCCGGTGGTTGGGTTGAGGGTCATGCCTGTGGGGGCAGAGAGCAGAGCGAAGGCGACGGTGTCGCCCGGGTCTGGATCTGTGGCGGCGGGGATGTAGTTGTAGGTGGAATTGGCGTTTCCAGTGACAGGGGGGATGGAGGTGAAGGCAGGGCCACGGTTGAGATTCTGGGTGTTGATGGTGAAGGACTGGGTGGCGGTGGCACCGCTGAGGTCGCGGACGCGGAGGACTACGGGGAATGCGCCTTGCGCGGTGGCTGTCCACTGGATGAGGCCGGTGGCGGAGTTAAGGGTCATGCCGGAGGGACCGTTGTCGAGCAGGTAGGTGAGGATGTCGCCAGCGTCCGCGTCTGTGGCGCGAACGGCGTAAGAGTAGATGCGGCCGACATTGGCGCTGGAGAGTGGAGTGGAGATGAGTTGCGGGGGTGTGTTGACGATCTGGGTTTCGATGAAGAGGGTGAAGGACTGGGTGGCGGTGCGGCTGCGGGTGTCGCGCACAGTAATGGAGATGCGATAGGAGCCGCCCTGGCCCGCGCCAGGGAGCCAGTTGAGGCGGCCGGTGGGACTTTGGGTCATGCCAGCGGGTGCGCCGGTGATCTCCCAGGTGAGGACTTCTGCCGGGTCTGGATCGGCGACGGTGGGGGTGTAGACGTAGGTGACTTCAGTGCGGCCACGGGTGGGAGGGGCGGTGAGGATGCTGGGTGGAGTGTCGCCGCGTTGGGTGCGTGGGATTGGAGTCACAGAGGATTCGGTGCCGGTGCGCGATTCCTGACCGAGAGAGTTGAGCCAACGGACTTCATAGAAGTAAGTGGAGTTGTTGGTGAGGGGCTGATCGGAGAAGGCACCGGTGGTGGTGATAAGAGCGCCACGCAGGAGGGTGGGTGCGCCGGTGGGAGTGCGCCGGTAGATGTTGTAGCTGACGGCGCCTGGGATGGGGGTCCATTTGAGGTCGGCGCCGCTGTCTTTGGCACGGGGGAGGAGATCGTCGATGGTGACGAAGGGGCCCTGGCCGATGATGAGTTGGGCGGCGTGCTGGTTGTTGGTTTCACTGCCTTCGACGATGAGGTTGGTGGTATCGGCGGTGACAACGAGATTGAACTGGCCCGAGGGTGGGTTGAGCCAGGTGATGGCGAGGTCTTCGTATTCGCCGGGGTTGAGGATGCGGGTTGTGTTGTGAGCGCCGAGGAGCGTGCCGCCGACGCCGTTGCGGAATTCGACACGGTTGATTGGGGCAGGGAGGAAGCCTCCGTTGCCGATGC
>JANODQ010000615.1:0-4941 GCA_031412775.1 Pirellulaceae bacterium
ATTTGGGGCCGGAGGTAAGTCGATCTTAGGAAGCCACTTTTTATGTTCGGCTACCACGGAAGCCATCTCTGGTTTCGTAACGATGTTGTGCCACTCATTGGGGTCGCTCATCATGTCATACAGTTCTTCGCTATCGTCGGCATAATGAATATAGCGATAACGTTCGCTGCGGACGCCATGGTTGCCTTGGTTGTGGGTTGTGATGGCAGGTCGCTCGCGCTTTTGACTTGCATCGCGAAGTTGCGGTACTAGGCTTAGTCCTTCCAAGTCATCTCGCGCGGTAAGATTTGCGAGTTCGACAAGCGTCGGATACACGTCTAGCAACTCAGCCGGTTGTGTGCAACGTTGTCCAGATGTAACGCCAGGGCCCGCGAAAATAAGTGGTACCCGCGTGCCAGCGTCCCAAAGCGTATTTTTTCCTGTAATGGCCTTTTCACCGAGATGCCAACCATGGTCACCCCAAACTACCACGATTGTGTTTTCGGATTGTCCAGATTCTTCTAATGCTGCGAGAAGCCTACCAATTTGTGCGTCGACAAAGCTCGTGGATGCTAGATAACTTCGAACAAGATTGCGCCATTGCTGATTGTCTCTGACCCATTTCAATCTAGGTTCTGGTAGTTCCCAGTGTATGTACCATGAGAAATGTGGCGTATCGTCTCGATCCCCTTCGAGAATGACCGGAAGGACACTATCGTCGTCAGGATACAGATCGAACCACTTTTGCGTTGCGTAGCAGGGGACGTGCGGCAAGAAGAACCCTGCTGCAATAAAAAACGGTTGATCTTTGGGTGACTGCTTTATCTGATCGATGGTCCACGATGCAACTTGATAGTCACCCTTCTGTGTGTCGTCGTTGTCAAGCGGCCAAACTCCCCAGTCCATCAATGGATTGTTTCCCATCGGAGTTGCAGGAATCAACTTATGAGGAGGCTTCGATCCCACGCCACCATAGGGAGCCGTTACCTGGAACTCAGGAGCGAGCGACTCTCCCTTGATCTCAGCCCTGCTACCATCCTTGAACTCAGCCTTGCTACCATTCTTATTCTGGTTTAACTTCGCCTTTTCACGGCCGCCACCGCCCGTTCCGCCATGGTAGATCTTCCCCGTCGCTGAAGTTCGATACCCATGGGCTGCGAAGTGTTGCGGAAGAGCGACGCGGTCCTTCCATTGAGGCAATGTCCGGAACCAGGGAGCGAGTCCATAAATACCAGTTGTCGTAGGACGCAAACCGATCAGCAGGCTCGTTCGCGATGGATTGCAAAGCGGTGAATTGCAATGCGCGTTCAAGAACGAAGTTCCGCGTTGGGCTAAGCTATCCAAGTTGGGAGTCTTTGCCAAACGATGGCCCCCCATATGACCGATCCAATCGTTCTGGTCATCGATTGCGATAAACAAAACATTAGGACGATCCGCCGAATAGGAAGAAGTAGTTAAAAGTAGAGCAAACAAACATAAATGAATGAGAGTTTTCATTTTTGTATTCCACCGATCTATCGAAACCAAACGCATGAATTTCTACGACTTACAGATTATCAGGAAACGCGAATTAAAGTGCTAGGGATTTGCGATTTTTGCCAAGGCTCGTCACTTATTCAAGTTGTGTAAATGAGCCGAAACGCGTTAGCGTCCGGTTCCGAGGAAACCGAGGGCTAACGCCCATTTTTTTCTTCGTAACGGTGGCTTATTTAATAATCCTATAGAGATTGATAAGAGAATTCGCCGAGATACAAACGAACAGCAGGTGCCCCGGTTCGATAATGAATTACTACCGTAGCGGGAATCAGAATCGGTCTGTTTCTACCTAAAGATACATTCCGCGAATGGGATAATGAAAAGGGTGTTTTTCCTGAGCCGTAGGCACTAGCCTCGGGTGCCGTCTGGCAAATTGTTGCAAAATCGAAACCCGTGGCTAGCGCCATCGGCTCAGGTTTCATCAGCTCACTACGCGACACACACGACACAGAAACAATCCGCGAAATCGAGTATTCGAAAAGATGAAGCGACTAATTCCATTTTTACGAGTGGTTGGAATATTAGAAGGCTTATCCTTTTTGATTTTGCTTGGGATAGCAATGCCGTTGAAGTACTTTGCAAATTCACCCCATGCGGTAGCCGTAGTTGGTGGTGTTCATGGGGCGCTTTTCATCCTCTATGTCGCGCTAGCTCTACTTGCGACACTTGCCTTTCGTTGGCCACTTTGGAGATTCGGGCAGGCAATCGTAGCGTCTCTTATACCAGCAGGCACTTTTTGGTTTGATCGAAAACTTAAGGTCTTGCAGAAGGACGTTTCTCATAAGTCGGTGCATTTTTGATTTGCCCGGTATTAGATTGCTTTTAATGTGATACGTTGAGAGCATTGGGACACGAGGGCGCGGGACATCTGTCTTGGTTCACCGGCAAATCGAAGCCTCTAATCAATTGCCTTCCGGGTAAACGTAGAACAGTTGCGGAAATGGATCGGGTGGCAAACATCCACCGATGATTGCGTGAAGATTAAATTGCAGGCCCGACGATGCCAACGAAGGACCGTCATCATTCTTTACCCCACGCAGTTGGTCGCCAAACAAATTGATGAATTGGTACAGCCGATCCATAGGAGGGTTCGATTCACGCAGCGTCTCCTCGACATAGACTAACGTCTTGTCGCGAACTGACCGAAGGCCGCTTGCCATCGTAAATAAAGACTCGTCCTTATGCTGAAACTCAGCTAGTTTCTGCTTGTTGCCCCTGTTCGCTCCCACGCACAATCCGCGTGTCTGCCAACGCAACGATCCCATCTCGGACGCGAATGCCTATACAAAATGTCAAGAGTCTTCTTTTCCTAAAAGGTTGTTGGGATGGCTTCTATGTCATTTCCGCTAGAAGCTCATCGACACCTACAGTTGCGAAGGAACAAGCGTAGTCACTCATCGCGTAAGGAATTACAAGACGGCTACCGTGCACAAGCCCGCCGCAACTGTAGACGACGTTGGGGACGTAGCCTTCGCGTTCGTTTTGGTCTGGGGTGAGGATCGGTTCCCGAGTCCTGCCGATCACTATTGTGGGATCATTCAAGTCAAGCAAGAATGCACCCAGCGAGTACCTCCGCATCGGTCCCACACCGTGACTTAGCACCAACCAACCTGCTTCGGTTTCAATCGGCGAGCCACAGTTTCCCAATTGGACAAATTCCCACGGAAAAGTCGGCTGTAGGATACGTGTCTTCTCATGCCAGAAGTGAAGTGAGTTGCTGAACATGACATAAATGTTTTCGCCATCTTGACGTCCGAGCATCACAAACTGATTTTTAATCTTCCGGGGGAACAAGGCAAACCCCTTATTCTGAACCGCAGATCCATTGAGCGTGTTGACGCTAAAGGATTCGAAGTCTTTCGTCTCGATCATCTGCGGAAGCACAATTTGCCCGTCGTAGGCACTGTAAGTTGCTAAATACTTCGAGCTCAGGCCATCGTGAAACTGGACAAACCTCGCGTCTTCAATCCCGTTACGTTCACTTGGCGAAGTGGGCATCATGACGCGTTCACTGAGTTTCTGATCCTTTTCGAACTGAATCGAGTAATTACAAGCGATCAGTGCTCGCATCGCTCGCAAATGGGTATCAATTTCCACCGGATCAAAGTTCGAATGACTAGTGTGCCACTCGATTGCTTTCTCTAGGTCGGCAGCAGTAAACTTGGATGCACACTCGCTGAGTACAGACTCGACAAAATCGCTACGTATTCCGAGTTCGGCTAACTTTCGACGAAACAGATCGACTTCGTAAGCGACGTCGGGAAGCAATTCGGGGGCTGCGACATACTGCGAAACGGGGTCCATACCAATATTCCACGCGGAATCAATAACGCCACTCCGGAAGGTAATACTCGATAGGTGACCTTCACCGGTTGCTCGCATCGAGATGATGAATCTTCGCTCGCCATCCGACATCCCTACTTGATTCGGGTGCCAAACCATCGACGGATTAAAGAGAGCGGCACTCTCAAGCGAATATTCCATCGTAAAATATGCCCCAATTAGAAGGCAGATATTCTCCGATGGTTCGGAATCGGTAAGAAGATGCTCACGAACTTGAGCGAAACGTCTTAGGAAGTAACGATGGGCATTCAGGTGGCGACCATGAAACTCACGCATAACGATGGAGAGTTCTGACTCGACTGCCTCGCTATTCAATGACATCACCCGAGAGATGATCTTGACAATACGCAGTGGCTCCATCTGAAACGGTCGGAAAACGACGCGTCTGGGGTCTGGGGACAACACGATTCCAGTTCGCTTGACATTAATGCTCAAACTGTCGATCTCCCAATCATTCGCATCTCGGTATCTGCCAACAACCACGCCAAGGTCGACTCGGCGCCTTGATTAAAATTGACTCGATCGATGTGCAGCCCGTCGAAACAACCCCCTGTCGAAGGATCAGTTACAACGAAACCGCGAATGTTGCGACCGAGAAACCAGTCGTAGGCCTTCTTCGCCTCGTCTATCCACTTCGTCTTACCAGTTACCGAATGTGCGTAGATGCAAGCAGAAACTGTCGCCCAAGCTTCCACTGGCTGCTGATCAAACATCGACCGGTTTTGCCCGCGAATGAAGAATCCGTCGCTACCGATCGGTAGAAATAAGCCATTAGAACTGGATTGAACTTTACAAAGCCACTCCAAAGATGTGATTGCCTCTGAAAAAAGATCCGGATTGTCAAAGCTCTTCGCCCCGTAAAGAAGCGCGTGCGGCAATTTGGCATTGTCGTAGGTTAGCCTATCTTCAAACCAGGGCCAATTTTCAGCTCGGGACTCCTTCAACCGAAAAGCAATGCGAGATAAGAACTCTAGTCCGATCGAGTTTACTTCGGTGTTGTTCTCGTCATGGTTCCGATACTCGCAAACGCCTAGGAGCCCAAAACACCAAGCTCGCAATGAACCAGTCTTTTCCACATGTCGA
>JANODQ010000616.1:0-4692 GCA_031412775.1 Pirellulaceae bacterium
ATGGGCGTTGGGTTGGCGATCACGAAGCGATACAAAAACTGGTCGACGTTTTGGAGCCTTATGTCAAATCTGGCGAGCTTGGAGTCAAGACGGGCAAAGGCTTTTTCAGTTACGCAAGCAACAGCGGTCCGACTCCAACCGTAATCGAACCATCCAAAGCCTCGCAAGAAAATGAAACACGCTCGTAAATGATTGACTGCGAAGCTTTATGAAACGCTCCGACTCTTTGGAGTGCTCCGACTTGTCGGAGCTTTGGAGCATCAATCGGCGTGCAATCTAAAGGGACTTGGTGCACGCAATGACGTCCGATCTCGCGAGGTTTCTCTTGAAGTCAAATCGCTTCCCCTAAAGCTGTGACAAGTCACAAGCACTCCAAAGGAGTTTTCTGTCAACAATCAGTGTCTGACACATGACTGACGACATATCCCTTATCGGTCCCGTGAACGAATCGCAACTCAAGCAGTGATCGGATTGCGTCTTTCACGTCAAAGTCGATTTCAAGATCGGTGTATTCTCTCAATTGGTTGACCGATTGCTGGTAGATTTCTTGCTCGCTCAATCCGTCTGGCGACTGGGCGTTTGAGATGACGTAATAGCCAATGATTGCCTCGCAAATCTCTTGCTGTTCGGCTTCTTCTAAGACCCTGAGTAGGACCCCCAAGTTATTGTCCAGATTCTGATAGTAAAGGTTTTGAGCGACATTCAAAAGGTGGCGTCGCTTTGCGGTCAGATAAGAGAAAAACGAACGAACGCCGTAAAAAAGTGACGCTACAGTAACGGCGACAATCAATACTAAGGAAGACATAAATCGAAAGGTGCCGAGCACAGCTAGCAGGCTAAGACTCTTGGCAAGCTTCATGACCAACATTGCAAATCCCCAGGCGGTAGGGATTCCGATTTTCCCTTTGTCTATCCAACTGATTTGAACCCCCGCCGCCGGGAGTAACATATCGACATCTTGCTTGGGAATGTTCTTGAACATTCGAAGGTGAAGATTTTTTGCATGAAGTGTTTCGTGAAAGGTCTGCGATTCCTTGACTCGAAAAACAAGGACCAGCCGTCGATAAATCGGAACGTCGATCTCTTCTAATCGGAAACCACGCTTCCACAGCCTTCGACTCTTGCGACCGATAATGTCGCCGCGTCCGAAAACACGCAAGCGACGGAACATGGATAGTTGGACTCGTAACCGAACTCCCCAAAAGCTGGCCGTCCTCATCGCGGATTGAATCTCGCGTGGATTTAATCTCCGATAGTTCGCTCGAACGAGAAGCTCCTCAACGGACTCGTCAAGCGCGAAGTCTACGCGATAAGTCGAGGATTTATTAAGCTCGAAGATTTCATCGTTATCGTCAACCGATTGCCCTTGGAGACTTAATCGTGATTGGACTTCATCTGCGAGCTCTTCGTTGTCAGGATCGACAGACCGATAGCCCAACGTGATTCGATCATGGATTGTTCGGAAGTCGTTGTGTATGGTGCGACGAATGAAATCGCAAACGTTTAAAAAATGAACATGCTTTGCATGCTCAAATGTCGAGTGCGTTGAAATCCACGCAATTAAATCACGCGGATCGCTAGGGATATAACATTCTGTATCCCAGTGGACCGGTGAGTCGGGGATTCGCCCGTCGCGAGCACTGCTACGCACGAATGGATTCAAGCTTGGATTCCGGCTGCGTTGAAGTAATCAGGCTGTTTATCTTGCAGCCATTTAATATTACATCCAATGCTGGGGCGATGTGGCTCGGGGACAGATTCGCCACTTAGAGTGCAATCGAGCGCATTTCGAAGGTCTTTGCCAGTGAGCGGTTTATCGGTTTTAGGACGGCTATCATCCAATTGTCCTCGGTAAACAAGTTTCATATTCGCATCGAACGCGAAAAAGTCCGGCGTACAAGCCGCGCGGTAGGAAATCGCGACTTGTTGCGTTGGGTCATAGAGGTAAGGAAATTGATAACCTCGATTTGCGGCCTCTAGTTTCATCATCTCAGGCGAATCATCTGGATGAGCGACAACGTCGTTGCTACTGATTCCAACAAAGGCGATCCCCTTCGCCATGTAGTCGTTGGAAACTTTCGTGAGCTCGGGTGCAATGTGTTTCACGTATGGGCAATGATTGCACATGAAAACGACGACGAGTCCCCGGCTGCCTTTGAAACTATCCAACGAGACCATTTCGCCGTTGATGTTAAGTAGTCGAAAATCGGGAGCAGAGGTGCCCAGGGGCAACATTGTGCTAGCTGTACGAACCATATGAGAATTAGCTTTACTGTTAATCAGGATTTGAAAAATGGCCAACTACAGTTTAACGTCACCGTAGATCGATCGGCTAGGCGATTTTAGGGAATGTGTTTCTTTACGAGATGTATCCAATTTCGCGAAACCATTTGATAGCCGCTTGGAGTGATTCGTCGGCTGGGCGGACTTGAAAACCAAGCTCGTCGATAGCGCGGTAACTGCTATAGCAGTGGAACTGTGCGCTCATGGCTAGTGCTGCTGAGTTCACATCGGACTCTTTCCCGGAGATGGCTGCCTTCAAGTCACCGATAGATCCAGCCAAAAAGCGTGCTGGCCAACGCACCACCGTAATCGGTGGGCGTTTTTGAAAGGCCAGGGCAATCTTGGTCCATAGATCGAAGTAACTTAGATTTTCGCCCCCTAAAATGTAGTGACGACCCGCAGTCCCTTTTTCAAGTGCTGATAAGACACCCCGTGCAACATCGCGGACGTCGCACACGCTGCAACCACCAGATGGAGCTAGCGGCGTCCACAGCTTTCCGCACTCGATCACCATTCGGCCACTACTGCGTTTCCAATCCCATGGCCCAAGCATGAAACCTGGATGAACAACAACAGCATCCAGCCCCTCTTTCACGGCATCAACAACTACCTTCTCTGAAGCACGCTTGCTAGCGACATAAGTACACGGGATCTGTCCATCGTGCGTCGCCGTTTCATCAATACTTCCTTCGCGGTTGCCAATTGCAAGCGTGTTAACTGTGGACACATGAACCAATCGTGATCGATTCATTCGGGCGGCTTCAACGATGTTTTTCGTCCCGTCGCGGTTGATGTGCATCGCTTGTTCAAGGTTTTTCCAACCGATATGAAGGTAAGCCGCACTATGCAAGATCGCATCAACACCTTCGGATGCTTGAAGTATGGACTCAAGATCGTTCACTTCGCCGCGAGCGATCTGAACGTTCAGCGACTCAAGCGATTTGGGAACACCGCTATCTCGGACCAATACAATACAATCATGCCCATCGTCTATCGCTTGACGGACTATATTGTTACCAAGTAAACCTGTCGCACCTGTTATTAAGATTCGCATGCTTTATTTTTGTGGGTTTCTCCAAATTCCTGACGGTGACGCGACTCCGCCATCGACGTAACAATCTGGCGGAAACTATCATTAGTGGAACGGCGGATCGATAGGCTTGCAATCGGGCACTCTTAAAAAGTATGAACATCCAAGAATGACGTCACCCATCAACGCCAATTATAGCAACGCCGATTATCGAGATTTTTCTCGCAAGTTTTCTCGATTTGTCGTCGCTTGGCGTCTCTTGTTCTTGGCGTTGGCAGTCGCAAGCGGGCTTACCGCTGCATGGATCAGCAAGGATTTTCGGCTTGATCGTCGCTTGGAGAGCATGTTTCCACGTGGGTCGAAGGTCTTGAGCGATTATCAATTGCTCAAGCAGTCTTTTGGTGGCAATGAAGTGGTTCTAATCGTGTACTCGGATGACCAATTCTGGAGTGGTTCAAACGATTCGATGGAGCGACTTCGTGAGTTGGGCGACAAGATCCGCAGTAGCCTAGGTGTCCGGGCCGTGATGGATTTGTCGCAGATCGACAAACTAGTCGAGTCGGCAGAATCGGGAATCGCCGGATTGTTTTCGCGTCGCCCAAAACCCAATGCCGATGGAAAAGTGCTGACCGGAATTCGAGGAACCACTCCTTTAGCCGTCGCGATGCGTCAAACCTTCGTGGGCTACACACATTCGTCCACTGGAGGATGGCTCGCTCTGGCAGTCATATTGGAACCAAGCGAAACGAAACAATCCAATGGAGCGGTGATCAGTGCGTTGAGGAATAAAGCTCGCGATCATTTCAAATCTGATTCGAATTATTATCTGGTTGGCGAGCCAGTGCTGGTTGAAGAAGGTTTTGATCTAATCGAAAACGATGGCGTTCGATTGGGTTGGACTTCGGCGATTGCGTTGTCGCTGTTCTTGGTTCTGTTTTTGCGAACCATTCGATGGACGATTGCGACACTTGCGGTAGTTTACTGGTCCCTCTGGATCACGCGAGCTATTTGCGTAATCGCAGGCTGGCAGTTGACGATGGTTTCATCGATGCTGGTCGCGATGGTTACCGTTATCAGTATTGCTACGTGCATGCATTGGTTCGTCGCATATCAACGATCGAGACATTCAGAGCAAACTGATCTTTCTATTGATAATGATGCGGCAGATCCATTAAAGAGTTCTGCAATCATTGCTTCAGTACCTGCGATGCCAAACTGCATCCAAGCGTTGACTGTGTCCTTGGAGGAACTCGTCGTGCCGATCTTTTGGGCGTGCGCAACGACTGCGATCGCATTCATGGCATTGATGGCTGCTCACGTCGAACCCGTGCGTGACTATGGATTGATGATGGCGGTTGCTTCCGTGTGTGTTTTTGTTG
>JANODQ010000617.1:0-1697 GCA_031412775.1 Pirellulaceae bacterium
CGCTTGCGATACAGACAATGTTGTCAAGGCGATCAAGGCGGTCGTTGACAGCAAGGCATATGACAATCTGGAAAAGATGAAGCCGTTGCTTGACATGGGGATGATCTATGCTGGCAAATGGAGCACCCTTAACTATGTCAAGCTATCTGACTTCACTTGGGATAAGCTGTGGCAAAGCGGCACTCGGCCAGATTACACGACCAACAAAACGCCCGAACAACTCCAGCAGCAAGAAGACGCGCTAAATGCGCAAATCGCGCAACTGGGCGGCAAGGCAACTGAACTTGAAGCGACTATTGGCAATATGGATGCCGAGAGCGAGTTTATTGCTGCCACTAATAAAACGTTCAAAGCGAAGAACCGCCAGCAGCAAAAAATCTTCTTCAACATGGAAGGCTGGACCGAACAGGAAATTGTCGATTTCTGGGGAGTACCAAATAGCGCCCGAGATTATGCGGGCACCCGTGCACTCGAATATTACGCCGAAAACGACACGCGGCAAACCTACATCCAGCAAATTGCCATTCAGGATTCCAAGGGGAATGTAACGGGCATGCGAGAGGATGTGCAACAGACCGGCGAACTCAGCGCCTGTGCAATGACGTTATCGCTGAAACCGGGTGGCAGCAAACCGGGATACCGTCTGGTCGACTACAACATCCGCAGCACCAATTGCAAAGCGAGCACCTTGGGGCAGTTGGTGCGATAGTATCCTTTGACGCCAACAAACTGCCAATCCGGGTATTTTATATCTACCGCACTTCTGTAGCTGCGATGGGACGAACGTGATGTCTACAAGTCACGCATTACGCAGTTCATTTGAAGGTCGCCTCAAGGCCGCCTCTCACTTTGGCGGTGCCTTACCCGCCTGATGGCGTACAACCCCGCCTTGTCGCGCGTCGAAAACGCCAGTCAACTTGCATTTTGAGCCCTTTTTGCAGCGGCGGTCCATGATGGATTTTGCGAGTTTCGCAGTGGGACTTGTGCCAACGGCAAGTGTGACGTTATCGATAAGATATGCATACATAAAGGTACTGGCGACTGTTTGGATAGCGAGGCATTTGGACCCGGTATCGCGAGTGCAGGTATCAACCGCCGCTTGTATGGCATCATCGGGACTGCGGTGACCCGAAGCGACCCAAACATCGAGCGGAGCTGCCGACGACGTCTGGTCAACCCAGGCTGCGGCAGCAAAGATGTGTCTGAAATTGCCCTTGGGTCGCCAGATTTCCGGCGTGTAGCGGAAGGATGAACCCGCAACCTTTCGCCCTGGACTGGCCGTGCCGTTGCTCAATTCAATACACACATCATTATTTTTGGCGCACAAAGCGGCGAATTGCTTACGCGCCTTCGCCAGGGTTGAATCCCAATTTGTGTAGACCATCCCTTCCTTGCCGATCCCAACAACATAAGAGCTGTTATATGAATTGCTCATTGGATTGCAGCCTTGGCCCATATCCGCAGCGCAGGCGGACATCGCCGCTTGCTTTGCCGCTTCCCCATTTGGATAGCCGATTGCGACCCATGCATCTGAAGCATCTGGATGCGCTGCTAAGGCATAATGATTGTCGACCCACACCATTTGTACAGGGGCCGGACCTTGGGCAGGGCCGCCGCGCTGTTCGCATAGAGGGACGCCGTTATTTTCTCCCACCTGGACTTCTCCAGGTGCCCATGTGCAAGGGAATGCAGCGTGA
>JANODQ010000618.1:0-7993 GCA_031412775.1 Pirellulaceae bacterium
GTCCGGACAATCGCTTTTAGACAACACGATGATCGTTTACGGTAGCGGCATCTGCGATGGAGATCGTCATAACCACGACGACCTCCCGGTGATCCTGGCCGGTGGAAAATCAGCCGGCCTAAAAGGCGGCCTTCACCAAAAAGTCCGCGAATGGACCCCGATGGCAAACCTACACCTCGACCTAATCAACCGCATGGGAGTAGATCTAAACCAATTCGGCGACTCAACCGAGCGCCTCTCAATCGCCTAAAAAGGGCCAAGGTGTGGCCGCGTAACGCGGACCAAGGTTGCGAACGAAAAAGCGACATGGGGGCCCCCCTCTCGGGACACCCGCAGATATTTCAGCGTTTATTGGAACCTTCACAGCGCCCTGATCAGCTGAGGACAGCTGATCTACATTGTAGAACAGCTGTCCTCAGCTGTTCCCCGAGGCGTTTACGCCGAGCCCGAATAACCTATAGCAACAAAGCCGGCTTTGGTAACGGAGTATTGAGACTCTGGTGAGTCGCCTAAAAGGGGTCAGGTCTCTTTTTTGGGTGTTTGCTCTTGTTGTGTCAAGACACCATGCGCTAATGAAGATTTAGGGATTTACGATACCCGTGATCGAGGTAATCTTCGTGCAACGAGGTTTGAGATAAAGGATGCTTATTCTGCTTTCGCAGCGATCCTGGGTGAGGCAATAGAAGGTTATCAAATAGAATTGCTGAGATATCAGTTGATGCCCTACATCCACTATCATCTTGGTTTGAAACTACCGGTTGATGGCGAGATGAGTTCATTTAAGAAATGGGTCACTAGCGGCAATTCGAAAGTGTGCCCATAAAGGCCAACCTTTCGAAGACGAAGCCTAAACAGAATCTATTTCGACCCTTCTCGTCGATCACCACCTGGCAACTTTCATTCTTCAAGATGTACGTACCGTTTCTCTAAAAAAAGAATGTCAAGCAAAGGCGCTAAGCTCGCAAAGGATTTTGAGCGAGGGGCTTGGCGAGCTTTACGCCTTTGCGAGAGTATTGATTTACTAAGGGTTGGCGTTGTGGTTGGCGATACCCAAGTTCATCTATTTGGTGGCAATCGGCGAGAAGTGGCTCTATTTCTCTACGATTAAATCTTGAATCAACAACGCGTTCTCGCGAACGTCTACGATGGCCTGGAAAAGTAGAATGATATCCAAAACAAAGAGACCTGACCCCTTTATATACCGCCCCTAGGGGAAGACTGACTACGCAGCGGCAAAAAAAATCTGATTTAGGGAAATTTGATACCGATTCGCTTCGACTTAATTAAAGAGCGAGAAATAAACACCATTAGGAACCGACGTGAAGAACTGGCAAGAGATCGTTAAGGAGCACGGACCATCAGCTTATCAAGCTGCATGGCGAATCCTGGGGCATACTCAGGACTGCGAAGACGTACTCCAAGAGGTCTTTATCGAAGCATATAAGTTTTTCGCGGCGGGTAGGGTCCAAAGTCCCAAAGCGTTTCTATTCCGACTGGTTACCTTTCGAGCCTTAGATGCGTTAAGACGCAGGAAAAACCATTTGGAGCTAGATACATCTCGCTTACTGGATCGATCGCAGGGGCCGTTGGAGCAAGTCGTTCAACGCGACGAAGATCTTCGATTGAGAACGATTGTGGCTAAGCTTCCCTCGCGGCAGGCTGCTGTTTTCTGCTTGGCTTATTTTGAGGAATTATCCACTGAAGAAATTGCTCTTGCACTTGAGATTTCTACGAACGCGGTTGGCTTGGCGCTGCATAAAGCCCGTGCGAAGTTGCAAGAGTGGATGATCAAAGAATCGAAGAGGAATCAATAATGAACCAAAATCACGATGAATGGGAAACCAACATGCCAGCTGAATTTCGAACCGAGTTAAGCAACGTTCGTTCGAGTGTTGCCCCTGGAGAATCCGCGAGACGATTCATGCTTGCTGCGGAAGAGGTCGAATTGACTGTCGCTGCAATGAAGCGTGCATCGTTCAACGCAAATGTATTTGCCCTTGCAGGTTGCTTCGTGGTTGCGATTGGAACTTTGTTACTAGTAGCATGGTCGCAGGTGAGTTTTTTGATCACGACTATAATTGTCGCTTACGTATACTCAACCATCGGTTTTATTTTGTTGCTGATCCGCAGCCTTCGCGACAAAAGAGCAGCTGGCGCGATTTTGATGGACTGTGGTCGAATGAAGACGAGTGGATTTGCATTCGTTCTTGTGTTGGCGCTTCCATTGTCGATTGTGATCATGACATGCGTGGACTTCAACACGACGCCTTGGTATTACTTGTTCATGGGTGCGATACTTTGCATGCCCCTGGCGTTCTACTTCTTGTCGATTGCAATAGGGCATTTGCAAGTTTGCACGAACGGCATTTGGCACTACATTGGTTTCTTTTCGTGGCATGAGATTGAGTCTTGGGGATGGACAGGGGATTCTGAAGCAACATTGCTTATCATCAAAAATGGAAGATGGCCATTTTCGCGACGCGTGGAGCTCAATATCCCAACCGAAATGAAGGATCAGGTCGAAGAGTATCTTCGGCAGAACTGCATTGTCGGGTCGAAGCACGATTGACATAGTCGGGCAGTTGCGAGACCTTGAACCTTCGATTCGCGGGTCAGTTCGTTTCGGTGTTCAAACTTCTAGTGTCTCTTTTTACTTTTCCACGTGCCGCCGTATTGGTAGAGAGGGTTACCTGGTTTAACGAGTTCGAGGCAGGAGGGGCATACGAAAATCCACACACGAGATTCATCGATACGGACACGATAGAGAACTTCGTTCGTCTTTTGACAACGACCACATCCCTTGGTGCGAATTCGTTTGACGGGCAAGTTAGCTGCCCTTTCGACTTGGGCATCGGAAGCGACCTACTTCGAAGCCTCGTTTAGCGACATGTTTTGCTTTCCTATCAGTGGTCCTTGTACGCCACAAGCGAAATGAAGAGGGGCTCAGTTCGCGTCGCATCAAATGGATGACTTTTTCAGGCGTCATTCCAATTTGATTACGAATGGCGTCAAAGCTAGTCCGATCTTCCCAGGCCATTTGAAGGACACGATCAATTTCTGATTTGCCTAAAATCTCTGCCGTAGTCTGTTTCATTTCAACAACCACTCGATGTCTTTGCATGTTGTCTCTCAAGTACCCATTCGTCGCATGATCAGCCGCCACGTATCGATCTCGGATAGCTGGTCGTTACCAGAATTACTCGTTACATCCCAGTGACAAAACTTGCGAAGCATCTTGAGAAACTCCGATTCGTCGGTGAATTGCTGCTTGTCAGGAAAATCGCCGTAGTCTGAACATACAAAGCGGTCGTTTTTCCAGTATATGTTCGTACCACCTTCCTTGTGAGACGTTCGAAAGGACAAACCGCATTTCAACGCCGCGATGATAGCGATTTGAATCGCAGCGATCGAGTCAAGTTGTTGTTCAGCGTTCATTGCATTTTCACACAATTGGTGATATTGCTGCGAAGAATCTTCGCCAGCAAATGGAGGATTGGCTGCACGAAAATCGCGTGTCCAGAGTTCAAACCAACTGCCCGAAGTCTTACTGTAATAATCGGAATTACTTGATGATTGTTCAGCCCACGAAACGTCCATCTTCAGTGTGTAAAAGTTACATGCTTGCAAGGCTGCTTCGAAGCACAAGCAAAAATTATATTCCGCTCCAACAAGGGTTGCTTTCGCACGCATGCACAATTTGCCGTTCTCTATCGTTGAAGTGAACAGTGTCCTTATTTCTCGCTCTAACGCGTATTTCACTTCGTGCGGTGGACGTTTATCTTTGAAATGTAGAACGCGAGTTGAACCGAGTGTCATAATTCAGCTTAGCTTCAATTCGGCTGGAGTGGGATCTTTTGAACGCGAAATCGGCAGGACATCTTATCGGAAGGCCAAGGTTGACCATTTGCTTGCTGACGAGGTAGCCAGTCACTCCATTGCTCAAATGTAGCACTTGGTCGGGCGGGCAGCGGCAACAAGAAACCCATGACCTCTGTCGCGTCGCGTAGTGCAAGTGTCACACTGCGACCGCCTCGTTCGGTGAATAGTTCGACTTGCGTGGGAACGATCCATTGCCCCTTTTCATAGCGGGTCTTATCGGTTTGAATCGTTCCATCGCGATACTTTCTGCGAGCTTGACCAGCAAGCGAGGCGAATGTGAACTGCCAATCTCCAGTTGATGTTGGCGATTTGTCGGAGCCAAAGGTGTTTGGGAAGCGAAACTCGACTTCTAAAGATAGCTCGCGTCTATCGATGGTCGGCGGAATATCAGCCAGAACTCTGCATATCAATACGGAGACACCGGAAACGAGGAGTACCGCAGCGAGAGCGTTAAGTAGCTCTCGGCCAAAGCCGGGGCCATAGTTCCATACGACTATGCGAGCTGCAATAAACCCGAGGATGAATCCCGCGATCCCGCCACCGATCGCAATGAGGATCACAAAGTATCCTGACGCACCTTCTCGGCTGGATATTTGATACCAAGTCACGCATGAATTTGCGATGAACCCGCCAAGTAGTAGCCCTAATACACCGCAGATAAAGGCGACAAATATAGATACGATCCACGTCATGATGTTGGAACCAATTATCGAGAAAAGAGTGTGTATAGATGGGACGATGACTGTCTATTTTGCTACGCACAACCTACCACTCCAATATGACAATCGCAGTGACAAGAGCAATGCCGCAGGGAGCAGGCAGCAGTCCCAAGCAGCATGCGAACCCACCTCGCCCAACATCCGGCCAAAGATCGTAGGCGAGTTTGACGATAGGGCGATGCTGAAAATCATGTGCAGTAAAGGTGGCTGCAAGAAAACTTTCAGCTCCGAATATTCAAGCCGGTCGATGATTGTTGAGCAATGCTTTACGTCCCCTTGCCTTTTTCTTTCGCGGGTTCTTTTGCAGGCGGATTCCAAGGGATGACGCCGACGCGATTGGACCATACTTCCCATTGAGCAGTCATGGCTTGCACGCGTTCGGAGTGCTGTCGAGAAAGGTTTTGCATCTCGGTTCGATCGGAGCTGAGGTTATAAAGTTCCCAGCCACCTGGATGCTTTGAAACGAGCTTCCAATCGCCATCGCGAACTGCTCGGTTTCCTTCGTGCTCCCAGAAGATAGGTTGCGATCGGTTCAGTGGCTTGCCGTTGAAGGCTGACGCGAGGTTTACCCCTTCCATTGGTTGAATCGATTCACCAGAGAATTCGGTCGGATACTTAGCTCCAGAAATCTTGATACATGTCGACATCAAATCGATCAAGTGAGCTGGTTGCGATTCAAGGGCGCCATGTCGCTGGCTTTGAATACCTGCTGGCCAATGAGCGATCAGCGGTGTGCTGATTCCACCTTCGTGTTGCCAATGTTTGTATAAACGAAAAGGTGTGTTGCTTACGTTCGCCCACGACTCGCCATAGGCAACGAACGTGTCAGCACCCCCAGGCATGACTCCTTTGCCTTGACGCACAGGAAATCCATCGCGAGTTTGCTTCGGGACCATATCGGGTTGAAGGTAGTCGCTGGCCAAGGGGGGAAGGCTTGGCTTATCTAGCCGCGCGACAAATGGTCCTTTGCGACCGTTTTCTTCGGCGCAACCGCCGTTGTCTTGTAAGTAAAGAATCAGCGTATTCTCAAATTGTCCATTCGCCTTTAACGAATCGACCAAGCGACCAATCCCTTGATCCATACAATCCAGCATCGCAGCAAAAACTTCCATGCAGCGTGATTCCCAAGCTTTGTTCTCGACCTCGCTCCATTCACCAACCTGAGGTGATACTTGCCAACGATTATCGAGCAGCCCGAGTTGTTTCATCTTCGCCAGTCTCGCGGCTCTGACCGTGTCATAACCCGAATCGTATCGACCTTTGTACTTTGCGATGTCCGTCTCTTTAGCATGCATCGGCCAGTGAGCGGCAGTATGAGCCATGTACATAAAGAATGGTTTCTCAGGGCTCCGTTGCTTGTGTTCGTTCACAAAGCGTACGGCATGATCATTGATTGCATCGGTGTAATAGAATTGCTTGGGTTGATATTCTTGGTCAGCAAACGGCGAGATAAACTTATTGTCGCGTACAAGCGTATTGGGGTCAAACAAACTGCCGGCGCCGTGGATGGTGCCGTAGAATCGATCAAATCCGCGTTGAAGCGGCCAATTTGAAGGACTGGATTCGCTTGATGGATTTGTCCTGCCGGTGACGTGCCACTTTCCGGCCACGTAGGTCGAATAGTTGGCCGACTTGAGAGCTTCCGCAATCGTGACGGCTCGTTTACTCAGTTCGCCGGTGTAAGCGGGCGCGTCTTGCTTCGTCGTCCAGCCATCGACCATGTGTCCGATTCCAGCTTGATGAGGATAGAGCCCTGTGAGCAGAGAGGCTCGCGTCGGACAACATCGGGCTGTGTTGTAGAACTGAGTAAATCGAACTCCGCCCGATGCAAGCTTATCTAGATTGGGCGTTTCAATCTCACCACCATAACAACCGACGTCTGAGTACCCAACGTCGTCAGTCATGATGATGATGATGTTCGGCGGACGTTCGATGGCCCATGCCGAATTAAAACATCCAGCGAACGACAAAACGAGCGAGCACCATAATTGTTTATTCATGAGATAAAATCCGAAGACAGTCTACTTATCGAAATCGATTAATGGTTTTGGGTTGCTGGTGCGTCCGAGCTCACGTGAACCTGGTGCGGGACCATCCAGGCCAAGGTCTGTGCTCATGGTGGTTACAAGACTTTGAAGCTCAGCAACGATCTTCGGATGTTCTGCGGCAACATCTTTCGATTCGCCAATGTCGGACTTGAGATTGAAAAGCATCGGCGTGAAGGGATTAGCGGTTTTCTTTTGGTTTGTTGGTTTGTCTTGATCGATGACCAGCTTCCAGTCTTGATGTCGCACGGCCTGAAGCTTCATGCCTTTGTAGTAAAAGAACGTCTCGTGAGCAGGCTTTACGGAAGAATCACCGGTGAGATGATGCATGATGTTCGCTCCATCAATTTTTCGATCGGTTGGTACTGTGGCGCCTGCAAGCGAAGCCAAGGTTGGCATCACATCAAACATGCCACAGATCGCGTCGGTCGAGGTACCAGCCGGGATCTTCTTAGGCCACCACGCGATGGTCGGGACTCGCATTCCGCCTTCCCACGTACTGGCTTTGTGGCCTCGAAGTGGATCATTCACACTACGAGGAGTCCCGCCATTGTCGCTTGTGAATATCACGAGGGTATTTTCGCTTAGTCCTTGAGCACGGATCGTGTCGAGCACACGTCCAACGCTCCAATCGACTTCTTCAACCCAATCGGAAAACAGCCCATGTCCAGATTTTCCAACCCACTTTTTTCCGGGATAGAGCGGGAAGTGAACTGCGTTGTGAGGAAGATAAAGAAAGAAAGGTTTCGTTTTGTTTTCCTCGATAAACTTGACAGCTTCATCGGTGTATATTTCAACCAAAGATTGTTGATCATCGGGAAGAACTCGCTTTACTACTTGACCATTGCGTAGTAGCGGCAACGGTGGTTGATTCCCTTTCGAATTCTTTGGCAAAGGGGCACCCAAGTCGCTTTTCACACCATCCTCAGCAGGACCCATGTCGTTTGAATATGGAAGTCCGAAATGCAAATCGAAGCCTTGTTTGTTCGGAAGGAATTCGGGTTGATCGCCAAGGTGCCATTTTCCAATAATTGCGGTCACATAGCCAACATCCTTGAGCACTTCTGCCACCGTGATCTCGTTGGGAGAAAGTCCATTCACATTGCCCGGAAACAAGACCCCCGGAATGGGCAATGCACGCTTTGGATAGCAACCCGTCATTAGTGCCGTACGCGATGGAGAGCAAACGGGAGCAGCATAAAACGACGTAAGCTTACAACCTTCGCTGGCCATCTGATCGAGCGAGGGCGTTCTATTCAGTTTCGATCCGAAAGGTCCAATGTCGGCATACCCAAGATCGTCGATATTGATCACGATGAAGTTTGGTTTTGATGCCTCACTGGATACGGC
>JANODQ010000619.1:0-11774 GCA_031412775.1 Pirellulaceae bacterium
ACCGTATCGGCAGAGGAGTTATCAAAATAAATTGATTAACTCATCGCGGAACTGGAAGATATAAGAGCGGAGGCTCCTAAACACTTCAAGCGATGGCACACGTAGCATCAACTATTAACGGACGGGACTCGGGATTGCCAATAAGCGGCATCATCGGCTCGAGTTCTGCGATGGCTGAGGTATATCGAGTGACTCGTCGCGTCGCCAAATCGAATGCATCCGTGCTGATTCTTGGCGAGACGGGAACTGGCAAGGAGTTGATTGCAAACGCGATTCACCGATTAAGCCATCGAAGCGGCGGACCATTCGTCAAAGTGAACTGTGGAGCACTCAGCGAAAGCCTTCTGGAGAGCGAGCTCTTTGGACACGTTCGCGGTGCTTTCACCGGTGCCGTGAATAACCGAACAGGCCGGTTCGAAGCGGCTCATACGGGAACGATTTTTCTGGATGAAATCAATAGCACATCGCTCCATCTTCAAGTGAAGCTGCTTCGAGTTCTTCAACAAAAAGAGTTTGAACGCGTCGGAGACACCGAGACCATTACAGTTGATACGCGAGTCGTCGCGGCTTCCAATCGTGACTTGGCGCTTGAAATCCAAGAGGATAAGTTTCGGGAGGATTTGTATTGGCGGCTAAACGTTGTGCCGATTGAAATCCCACCACTTCGGCAGCGACGAGACGATATCCCTTCATTGGTTGCTCACTTTCTAAATTATTACAGCGCACAAAACGAACGCTTCGTGGTTCATATCCAACGCGAAGCGATGACCGCAATGCAGGATTATCATTGGCCCGGAAACGTTCGCGAGCTCCAAAATTATGTGGAACGAGCTGTTGTAATGGCGGATACCGACGAACTGACAACAGAACTCTTGCCTGGATATGTCACTGGAGCAGAAGCGCGACCAGGCACCGTAACGTCAGCACCGATCGCCATGGATCTTGATGCTTTGACCAAGGAAGTAGTTTCGGAAGGGATTCGAACATCGCCGAGCGACGCTGATAATCTTCACCAGCGCGTTGTGGATCGTGTAGAACGCGAGTTGATCGTTCAGGTGCTTGCCGGATGCAATCAAGTACAAACGAAAACGGCAACGCGATTAGGTATCAACCGAAACACGCTTCACAAAAAACTGAAGGACTACGGCATCGAAGAGCCGATGAACTGAAGGTTTATTTTCAATTGCCACGAAGAGCCAAGTCTCGCTTAGATAAGGCTTCGTCAGATTTGCTTTTTTGTAAATAGATGTTGGCTTAATAGCTCGACGACTGTTTTGCGGTTGCTGGGACAGTCATGATAGGTGCCAGTCCTAATCTTCGGCAAGCTTCATCCATCATTTCTGCTGTCTTCGACGACCCAACACGAGTCACACCCATTTGCTTGACTTTGATGAGTGCATCGCAATCGCGAATACCACCAGCGGCTTTTACTTGGACAGGTGCGGTCACGTTATCCAACATCAGTTGCAGATCTTCCATGGTCGCACCACTCGTTCCGTAGCCTGTGCTAGTTTTAACCCAGTCAGCATCCAGGTCGCAACAAATCTTGCAAAGGTGAATCTTCTGTTCGTTAGTGAGGTAGCAATTTTCAAAGATGACTTTGACTTTTCGCTTTGCCTGCTTCGTCAGCTTCACGATTCCGGCGATATCCTCTTCGACATACTTCCAATCGCCAGAAACGACACGACTAATGTTGACAACCATGTCTAACTCTTGGCAGCCATCTTCGATTAACTGTTCTGCCTCGACCACTTTCGTTTTGGTCGTGTGCCCACCGTGCGGAAATCCAACAGTGCTGCTGGGCATTACCGAGCTACCTGCGAGCAAATCGACGCATCGCTTGTGGTAGTACGGCATAATGCAAACGCTTGCGACGTCATATGCGAGGGCAAGTTGAACACCCGACTCCAGTTGCGCTTCGGTCATTGTTGGGCTTAACAATGAATGATCGATCAATTTCGAAAGCTCTAAATAGCTATATTGCACGACGAATATCCCTCCAAGAAAGCGACTTGACGACTACGCAGTATCTCGACATTGTAGCCGAATCAGTAGATCAATCTATGTGGGGGAGAATGCTGTCGAGAGATAGATTTTAATGGGAGAGGAGCGGCACGATGGCAACTACTCACGCTCGCGACGGTGAAGACCGGAATCTCACTCACAGCGTGTTCCGCGACATGTTACTTGTAAAGCAACTTGGTGCGGTCAAACTAGGCTTTAACATCCAGTCGCGACGGAGCGGATGGCACGGCGGATTCTAAAAGCTTGAGAATCGCGTCCCCTTGCTGAGTGGAGACTTGCTTTTGCTTTTGAAGAATTGCAACACCAATTTCGTTGCTGGTTTTTGCAGCAATTGCATAGATATCGATAAGTTGCTTCGATGGGGAGGATTCGCTGATATTCATAATTCTGCAATTCCTATTGGAATGTCTGTGCGTGAAATCGGTTAATTTTCTTCCTATGTGACCATCGAATCGCTAGAAACCCAGACAATCGAAGTTAGCAAGATGGTTTTATCTTTGTCGTCGTTGTCATCAACAAAGCATCCAACCAAAAGCCATCTGATGTGCGGCAACGTTCTAGCAATGGCAGCGGTCGATCAATCATCCAATGCTTTCGGTAGTCTGGCAAAGATGGCGAGAGTGGCGAAATCGAAATCGCAGATCAAACAACGAAAAAATGCCTAGTTGAGCGGTTGTAGCGATTTTGACGCGCGACGATTTGATGATCTGGCCGATAAATCGTTTGCGTGCGTTATTGGGCAGGGGCGTGAGAAGTCATCCATAAACCCGAGTCTCGATCTCGATGATTCGTTAGATGAGTAGGTTCATGGGCGAGTTGAATCGAAGGAAATTCATAAACTCGATTGCCGCGACTACTGTTGGAGTCAGCGCGTCGGCTCGTCCTGCGCCTGTGCAGGGGCAGATTCTAAGCCGGCTGAAGACAGGTGGATCTGATTTCAAGTCGCTCGCGATTGCCGACTACCATCAAAATATGAAAGCGTTCGGCGGGTCGCTGGCGAATCATCCGAGTCGGCTTTTTGAACGTCGCCAAGCTTCCGTGCCGTGGCAGTTCGATATCGCCGTGATCGGTTCGGGCTACGGGGCCGCAATCACCGCAGCGCGACTTTCGCAGCGTCTCCGTCCGGGTGGAAGGCTGTGTGTTCTAGAGCGCGGTCGCGAGTGGGTTCCAGGAACTTTTCCAGACGTACTGCGCGACGTGACAGACGAAACGAGGTTGAAAATCTTTGGTCCGAAAAAGCGATCCATGAATAATCCGACTGGACTGTTTAATGTTCTGCAAGGCAAAGAGATCTCGATAGTAAGTGGCAGCGGACTCGGCGGGTCTTCACTTATTAATGCAAGTGTTGCTATCAAACCCGACCCGGATGTTTTCTATCAAACTCAGTGGCCACAAGCTCTTCGTGATCGTGCATTTTTGGATCCCTACTACGATCGAGCCGCTTATGAACTGGGGGCACGCGTTGATCCTGTCGACTGGACCAATAAAATGCGATCTCAACGTCTCGCTGCGGAAAAGCTCGCTGATCACGGATGTCGTTTCGAAGCGGCCGCTTTGACGGTAACTCGTTCGTTTCAAGGACCGAATCTTCCTGTACTGAATCGACAAGGTCAGATTCAGCGCGATTGCAGCGACTGCGGTGATTGTCTAACAGGTTGTAACGTCGGTGCGAAGAATACTCTTGCTTACAATTATCTTCCGATTGCCAGACAGCACGGCGCGGAGTTCTACACCCAAACTGAAGTTCGTTGGATCGAAAAGTGTGACGGGTACTATACGATCCACTTCATCCATCATATGCGAGACGAATTCGGCACTCACAATTCTGTCGAAGGATCGACTACGGCCGGATTAATTGTCCTAGGTGCAGGCAGTGTTGGAAGCACCGAGATTCTCCTTCGGTCGCAAGATGACTGCTTTGAGTTTTCGCGGCAACTTGGATTCAACTGGACTGGGAACGGGGATGCTTTAGGCTTTGTTCGCAAGTCTGACTGCCCCACGAATGCGGCTGGAGTGAGCGCTTATGCAGAAGACACTACCAGGATTGGCCCAACGATTCAAAGCAACCTTACGTATCCAATGAGACCAAATCTTTACGATCGCGTGTTGATACAGGAGGGTGCTGCTCCGCGCTCGTATGCGAACATTCTTGGGTTGCTGATGCAGGATATCGACTTGGATCATAGTCTCGTGATGCTTGGCATGGGACATGACGGCCAGCAAGGTCGAATTGTTCTTGAAGACAACGATAACGGGATGGTTGTATGGCCGGGATTGCTGGACGGCGATTACCGCAGGCTAATTCGAAGAGAGTTTGCGCGAGTTGCTCACTTCCACGGTGGCAAGTACAAATACCTGCGTGTTTTCGGTGATCGCATGGTCTCGGTTCACCCTCTGGGCGGTTGCGGTATGAGCGACGACCCTCGTTCAGGTGTCATTAATCACAAAGGCCAAGTCTATGACTGCTCAATGGGAGGCGACATCGACCCGAGTACTGGGAATCTCCGAATTCACGAGGGACTGTATGTCTCAGATGGTGCAGTCTTCCCAACTGCTATTGGCTGCAATCCGCATTTAACGATCTCTGCGATGGCTGAAAGAACCGCGGCTCTCATTACATTGGAACCCAAGTACCATGACTTGTTTATTCAAGAGCCCCGATAAACGGTCAGATTTTTCAAACGGTCAGATTTTTCGGGACGATATTCTTTTATCGTAAGAGAATCTGAATCTTGCGTCATGTCGCTCGCCCCAAAGCTGCGACAAGTCACAGCACTCCAAATTTGGAGTGCTCCGTCTCGGCGGAGCTTTAAGACTTATCTATCGTTTGTCGATCTGATAAGTCTCCGTGAACCCAACAACAATCAATCTCGCGACAGTTTTTTTACGTCGAACATCGTTAGTCGAGCATCGTTAGCGGGGACACCCTCGCAATGCATAGGCGGCAACTCTGCGGGCTGTGCTTTTGCTTTTCCTTCAATCGCTTCAAGTGCCATTTCCGGATATTAGAAAATTAAATCCGAGCGATTCAGTTTGTGCGTTTCCCGTTTGTCATTCCTTTAAAATCCGTGCAGTCCGTGCCTTCCGTGTCCCAGCTACGACTTACTAGTGTTCATCGCTTCGTCATGTTTTTGTGTGATTAATATAGGACACGGAGCGCGGACGACATGGAGATTGGTTAGGTCGTCGGAATGGGAGCCACTATTGGGGAAACCCTCGAAACTCGATGGCCATTTAAATTTGTTCCGCATCCCCCATGTATCATTTGCCAATCGTGCCATCTAACTATCGCGTTATCAAGCGTGAGGAACATCGCAATTTGTGAGAGAGACCTATCATACTCAATCGAATATGCAATTGAAAACTTAGCGATTGCTTGCTTTCGCGGTTGTACTCAAATCGCAAGGTCAGTAGATTTACGATCCCCTCCACCCGTGCTGCAGATATCTCATGCGATTCTTATGACCATTTCCGCTGATTGTAACTCCCCTAAGAAATCGTTTTTAGACTTTTTTTTAGCTCTGACTATTTTCATCAGTGCCTTTTTGCTCTTTCAAGTGCAGCCACTTATCAGCAAATTTATCCTGCCGTGGTTCGGGGGGAGTCCGGCTGTCTGGACGACGGCGATGCTCTTTTTTCAATGCACTTTGTTCCTTGGTTACGTTTACTCACATTTGCTTTTTTGCCGCTTAAACTTAGCGAATCAAGTGAGAACGCATCTTGTATTACTAACAATTGCATCCGTCATGGCATTTTTTGTTGTCCCGTTGGATTCGCTCAAACCAAAGGGTACCGACGATCCCACTTCAAGAATACTATTGTTGCTGACGATTTGCGTTGGACTGCCATACGCTGTTCTCTCAACCACCGGCCCGCTCATTCAAGCTTGGTTCTCTCGGGCTTATCCAGGGCGCTCACCTTATCGACTGTTCTCGCTCTCGAACGTGGGCTCTCTCATTGCTCTCGGCACATTTCCATTTTTGTTCGAGCCCTATCTCGAACTGAAGACGATGGGGCGTATTTGGATGGTTGGCTTTTGGGTCTTTGCTGGCCTTTGTGCTACATGCGGACTGCATATGTTTCAAATTGCAAAGGGTGAATTGGTATCTAGCAAGGGAACGTTTGAAATCGCGAATGGTACGATCCCGCACTCGTGGCAACGGTTGTTTTGGGTTGGACTTTCTGCACTCTCCTCCCTGATGTTTATTGCTACGACGAACCATGTCTGCCATGACATTGCCACTGTACCATTTCTTTGGATCATTCCGCTCGCACTCTATTTGCTGACCTTTATCATCTGTTTCGACCATCCTCGTTGGTATGTACGCGAGCTTTGGTGCGGACTATGCATTACTGCCATTTTCACACTCGTTTGTTTGGACTTTGACTGGAGCGTTGTCCCAAACCTAATTCTTCATTTTGGGACGATGTTTTTGATTTGCATGGTCTGCCACGGAGAGTTGGTCAAACTGAGACCGGAGAATCAAGGCAATATCACGGAATACTACCTGATGATCTCAGCGGGTGGAGCGCTGGGAGGCTTGTTTGTCACGCTAGTTGCCACCCGTTACTTTGACGAATACTACGAATGGCCGCTCGGATTGATATTGAGCTTTGCGATCGCAGCCGGTGCTATTGGCGTCGGTGCATCTAAAAAGAAATGGTTGGGACCAACCAGCTTCTACATTGCCGGAATTGTCGTCCTCTCGATGACTTGTTACGTCAGCTGGTGCCTCGATCCATTCGATTGGTTGCGATCGGGCGAAAGGTTTGGAGTCAAAAAGATTTTGCTGATGCAAGACCGTAACTTCTATGGAACGGTATCCGTAACCGACCGCCAATACACTAAATCAATTCCGCCCGAGGATAACGATGGAATTTCTCGAGACATCGATTCGGGGCATCGCAGTTTCTGGAGTGGTAACATATTGCATGGCCTTCAATGGACGGATCCGAAAAAACAGGATCTCCCTTTGACATATTACGACCGTGAAAGCGGTGTGGGAAAAGCTCTACAATATTGCATTGAGCAAACTCATAGAGTGGCACTAGCCGCTTATGCAAGGCCCGCTACCGGTAATCGCTCGTCTGACGAATGCGTCATGTACGAAATCAACCCAATCGTAGAACAGATTGCTCGTGAGCACTTCTGGTATTTGCCAAATTATGAAAAGCGTCTTGGAAAGGCGATCGAAGTGCGGTTGGGCGACGCGCGATTATCCATGGAACGCGAAGTGGCACAGGATTACGATATAATTGTTTTGGACGCATTCAGCGGTGACTCGGTCCCAGCACACCTTTTGACTCGCGAAGCATTCGAGATCTACCATAAGCATTTGAAAAAGAATGCAGATGGTAAGGTTGCCGGCATGATTTGTATCCACATCACCAATACATATTTGAATCTGTATCCAGTCGTCAAAAACGCTGCAGAACAAGTCGTGAAAATGAAGTACACAAGTTTCTACAAACTGAGGAACCCGCAGGATCTTTTGATGCGTAGCCACTATTTCATCATGACGAATGATCAAGTGTTTTTGGATCAAAACCCAATGGTGGCACCGTTTGTTCTCGATTCAAGCGAATCAGAGATGAAGGTGATTGAACAGGACTGGCCGAACATTGCTCTATGGACCGACCACTACAGCACGATTTTCAACATCCTCTGGAGTGAATAGGGAGATTTCAACTCAGAACGACTGAGGGCCCCCAGTCCTATTGTTTTCGACCATCGCATTGATGTGCAGCCAACTAGGCACGGTCCAAATGGAAGGCGAAGACGTCGCCTTATCCGACTTTTGTGATCGCGGTAGGTAAATCCGTTCCTGGCCCCACGCACGACTACGTACGTGAAGAACTTTCTCATACCGCGATTATCGTGAGCCTAGCGAAATGTCCTCGGCAAACCTAGAAGAAATACTTTTTTCTGTAGATCCGATTAAGTTCGTTTAGGTGACAACGGCTTAGAATTTAAAGTCGTCGTTTGCTTCTTCTTTGTAGGTTGGGAGATATCGATAGTAGACCTCGAGAATGAGCGTTGCCATCGCTGTGCAATATAACCTACCACCGACTGCGTTTGACTGAGCCACCACGCTTCCATCGAAGTACCAACTTCCAAGTTCGTGGCTGGCCGCATTCTGACTCTGAGTGGAAACCAAATACTCTCGCATGGCAGTATTCCATCGTGGCCAGTAAGAGCTTTGCGAGTAGAAGATCGCTTGCGTCGCGTAATAGTTGAAATACATATCGTTCTTCGATGGTTGGTATTCAATGACCGAAAACATTCCACGTTGAATGCGAGGATCTGCTAAAGACCAACCGCGATAAATTCTCATCAGCATTCCAATCGCCGTCATCGTGGGCGTTGGCTTTTGGCTTCGATAGCCATAACCGGTACCGTCTGCGGACATTTGAGTATTCAAGAATCGATCCATGCGAACCACACCTTGCCGGTTGATTTGCAGATCGCTGCTTGCCGCGCTTCTTAGTGCCATAATCTGCCAACCGACAATGGACAGGTCGCCTACCGTGCGCGGCATGTAGCCCCATGATCCGTCGTAATGTTCCGCATTGACGACATAGGTAATCGCCGTTTGACAACTTTCGCGAAGGATCGGATCTTTGGTCATCTGGAAGGCCTCACAAAGTGCGAACGTTGCGATGCCTTGTTCGTACATGAGGTGGCGAGAATTACCCGAAGAAAATTGCCCTGGATAGCGAGTGTCGGTTGGGTCCTCTTGGTTGTCTCGCATGGTTGCGATCAAAAAGTTGAGAGCTCGATACACGTTGTCTTTATATTTGCCTTCTTGATGTGTGTAACCTGCTCCTAAAAAGCAAAGCAGCGCGAGCCCCGTTGCTGCGTGCCGCTTGAGATCCAGTTGCTCGATACTGCTACCAGAACATTGCCCATTGCAGGGACAAGCAGGACGAAACTGACCGTCTCCGGGATCGTTTAGATTCATGCTCCATCCGCCGTCTGCATATTGATGTGCAGCGAGCCACACGAGAGCCATCTCGACTGCTTTTTCACTTTCAAGCGTGCCACCATTTTTCATCGCGACGCGTGCGCGATTGGCCGGCATACGGCTCTCTAAAGAAGTCCCCGCAAAAGGTGAGCGGGTCGGCATCAAAGCGTTAGTCATCAACGTACTGTGCTCGCCAACAGCGATTGACGGAACAGCAACAAAATTGGTCGCCGTGCTGGAAGTGACATCGGCTATACTTCCGGATGTTGAAATCGCAAAGTCAGATAAACTCGAGGAAGCGGTCGATGAGCTCGACATTTGTGCGGCAGATTGTTCGGCCTCCGCATCAGGCTCGACTGCTTCCGATGGAGCGCTCTGCGTTAGTTCGAACCCCACTTGATCAACAGAAATTTCCGAATTGGTAGAGGTAATCACATCAAAACCATTTGGCCCTAATCCCCGCCCCCGCAAAACTACTAGCGTCAAAGAGAAAATAACTGCTAAATGAAGGATTGTGCTAGTCAGCAGGGAAATCAACGGGGACTGGGACCGCTGCTTCCTAGGTGCTCTTGGTAGATCTCGAGCAACATTAACGAGCGGCTGCTCGACTTGCGAACGAAGCTTATTCGGCGTTTTGATCGTTTTTGCTTCAGCGCTCATTTACGCAATTACTAAGAACCGGGACTCGGTGGAAGTTATCCATAGATCGACCAATAAGTATACCCTTAAGATGCCGAGTCGTCTCAAACTATAATTTTGGTCTTAGGCGGAACGCCACAAAAAAATCGTCGACCGTAGTTCGAATACGAAGCCAGTTGGCAATTCGGTTCGCAAAAATGATTGGAACATTGAAAGACCGAAGATCATTGTTCGGGAGGATAGCCTGTGACTTGAGCTATTGCGAGTGTATTGTGGCGTTGGTTGTAAAATTGGTTCAATCACTACAAGCCACCTAAACCGCTCGGTTTTGGTATGAAGGCCACTTCGATTGGTGGTGGGTCTGCGGTACAATCCACGCATGATTCTTGTCATCGATAACTACGATTCTTTTACTTACAACCTCGTTCAAAGGCTGGGCGAGATTGATTCGTCGCTGGATGTTTTGACGGTTCGTAATGATGAAATCTCTATTGATAGGATTCGGGAGCTACAGCCGGAACGGATCATTATTTCTCCTGGACCGTGTACTCCTAGCGAAGCCGGTATAAGCGTTCCAATTCTCCAAGAATTGAAGGGTGAGTTTCCGATTCTGGGTGTTTGTCTGGGGCATCAATCTATTGGCCAAGCCTTTGGAGGCCGCGTTGTGCGAGCTCCCGAGTTGATGCACGGCAAAACGGATCGAATTTGGCATGATAATAAAGGGATGTTCCGAGATTTGGCGAATCCCTTTGTTGCCACCCGCTATCACTCACTTGTCATCGAACCGGAGACACTCCCGGACTGTTTAGAGGTCTCCTCGTGGGTCGATGACTCGCAAGGACGCCGACAAATTATGGGTGTCCGGCACAAAACTCTGGCAATCGAGGGCTGGCAGTTCCATCCCGAGAGCTTTCTGACCGAGCCTGGGCCGATTCTCTTGAAAAGGTTTCTGAGTTGGACAGGGCCAGAGTAAACTCTGCTTCTGCGAACTTCTTTTTTAGCTTCTCTGTTTTTTAACGACTATGATCTGCGTCACTGTAGCAAGAACTCGGCACAAACACACACTCCTTGAGCATCAACGACTGGCCGATGAAGGAGCCAAGCTTGTCGAAATCCGGCTCGATTATATTGGTCGCAGCATCGACTTAACGCGGCTGCTCAAAAATCGTCCGACTCCTGTTGTCGTGACATGTCGGAGAAAAGAAGATGGCGGACGTTGGGATCGACCTGAAGAAGAGCGACTGATGTTGCTTCGTTCGGCGATCGCGATGGGAGTCGAGTATGTCGATCTGGAAGAGGACATCGCTGACAAGATTCCTCGATATGGCAAGACTAAACGTATTATCAGCGCGCATAACTTCGAAGGTACTCCGCTGGACCTTGAGTCACTTCACGACTCCCTCTCGAAACACGACGCCGACATTGTCAAGATTGCGACCCTAGCGAATCGATTTGAAGACGTCATAAGAATGTTGGATCTGATGCAAAACGCCTCCGTTCCAACAATCGGTATCAGCATGGGAGACATGGGAACGCTTACGCGAATTCTTGCAAGTCGTTTCGGTGCTCCGTTTACTTATTGCGTTTACAGTTCTGAACGACGCGTTGCCCCGGGGCAGTTGACCTTCGATCAGATGAAGAATCTTTATCAAGTAGATGAAATCAACGAGGCGACCAGAATTTTCGGAGTCATCGCCGACCCAGTCGCGCACAGTTACTCGCCGTTGATTCACAACGCCGCCTTCGCTCATCAAGGATTGAATGCTCGCTACATCCCTTTCCGAGTTCCACGATCCGAGCTTGCCGACTTCTTGCGATGGGGCGAGGCCTATGGGATAGGCGGACTGAGCGTGACTATTCCTCACAAAGAATCGATCATCGAGTTTATCCACCAAGCAGAATCAGCCGCTAAAGAAATCGGTGCAGTGAACACCGTGATTTTTGCTAACAAGGAGACAGTAGGTTACAACACTGATTATCGAGCCGCGATGGATTGCTTGACCGAAGCCATGGCAAAGCAATCGACAGCCCCGCAACCGTTCAAAGATAAAGGGGTCCTGATGCTCGGAGCGGGCGGTGTAACACGCGCGATCGGTTACGGTTTGTCTCGTCGCGGAGCGAAAGTGTTGATTTCGTCCCGGACTC
>JANODQ010000620.1:0-4373 GCA_031412775.1 Pirellulaceae bacterium
GCGCTTATGATTAGGGACTTTGTCGCCGCAGTGTGGAAAGTCTAGATCTAACTTCACGTACCTTCCGGCAGAAGGTACGTACTGCTTGCCGAGCGGTTCGTCGTAAGATCATGCGCTTCAGATTAGGTTCTTTGTCGACGCAGTGTGGAAAGTCTAGCTCCAACTTCACGAACCTTCCGGCAGAAGGTACGTACCGCTTGCCGAGCGGTTCGTCGTAGGATCATGCGCTTCAGATTAGGTTCTTTGTCGACACAGTCTGGAAAGTCTATCTCCAAATTCACGAACCTTCCGGCAGAAGGTACGTATTAGTCGGTCTTCATCCGCTGATAAGCATCAGCGAGAGTTTCGTCCATCCCGACCGTCCACCGAATACCGTCGGTTTCCAGCTCCATATACTTGGCATTTACGCTCACCACGATCGCTTGAACACTTCCAAGCGATAGTTGGTCCCCTTGCTTCAAGTAAAACTTTTTCCCGTCCAATCGCGAAACCACCCAAGCTTCTGCGCCTTCTCGTCCTTTGACTAACCCACTCACGAACGACTGTGCTGCGACGTCCATTTTTGGCTCAGGTTTCGGAGGAACAACTGGCGGTGGCGGATCGCTCACTGCGACAGTCACTTTTTGATCGGCATAAGTCGATGGTAAACCACTGTCGATCGCTCGGATCATGACATCCGTGTTCCCAGTTTCTTGAGGAGTCCACGTTAAAGCGCCTGTTGCCCGATCGATTTGCATCTCGGATGGATGTTCGCCAATGATTTCGAATCGCACCGATTGACCGGGATCGGAATCAGAAACGCTTGGCTTATAGTTAATGGATTCTCCCTTGATAGCTTGAGCGGAAGCGGTCCCAGCAAGCTTGGGTTGATGGTTGACCGGCGAGAAAAGATTTCGGCCTACGATTGCTTTATCGTATTGTTCGATCGACTTTGTAACGCGATGAGATGTTGTGGCTGGCTCCTTTTGAGTCGCCGATGCGGCATCGACTGCGAGAACTTCGCTCACAAGGTTTATGTCCAACTGATAAGCTTCTCGAGGCACCAATGAGATTTTCAGTTGCGAGATTCGGTGCAGATAGTCTTTCGAGTAATACTGATGCAAGAGCTTGGTAAGATTCTCAATCGTACCGCGTCCCGAGATCGAGAACTTCAGCTTTCGATAAACCCCTTTTTCGTCCGTATCACCGATGAAAGTCTGTTTCGATTGGGATAACCCCGCATTGTTAATCAAAGTGATCAGCCAGCTTCGATAGTCGGCAGCCGCCTGCTCTCGATTGGTTGGAAGTGACCCATTAGCAACTCGATTGATTTTCAATCGATCCAGCAAACCATCGGTGATAACCGTATCACGTCGCGTGAGCTCGCTGCGAAGTCTATCCACTTCGTTCGACTTGACTTCCATGCCTTTGCGAATCGATTGCAGGCCATAGTTGCCAACTACGAATGAGACCGCGATAGCTACTCCAACAGAAAGAACTTTTTCACGTGGTGTCACTTGGTTACCTCGGTTTCTACTTCAGTGGGACTTTTGTCTTCTGTAGACTTCGGAGTATTCAACGTACTTGCTTTCCAATCATTTGGATTGATGTTTTTGTTTGGACTGATAACTAATTCAGGCTCGACGATCCACGGATAAATGGTGTTTGCATCCGAGCTGCGATTTACACCTTTCGCTCCAACCTGATGCTCCCCATCGCGTAGTTTTTCTTCGAGAACAGGTTCCAGTTCGGGCGAACTTAATGCGACACGTGTTCCTACGATTCCTCGGTTGTTTGCGGGTTCAATGGTCAGAACCGTGTCACCCATGAGCATTTGTTCGGGCGGTAACGCTTTGGAAGACAAATACTCCAGTTGGTCCAACCACTGGATGTCCCCTTCTAGGAATTTGCCTATTTTTTGCCAATCGCTACTGTTCTTTTGAGCCAGCTTCATCGGTCCATCTTTCGAGGACACTTGCGATCGCAAATCGGCAATCTCGTTATCAAGACTCGCATGCGAGGAGCGGTACCACCAGAGAGAACCAGCCAAAAGCAATCCTGCCGCTGTCGCTCCGAGTGCGTACTGACGGATGGGCTTAGGCTGTACCGTTCGATGCCTCGGTGCGAGGAAGTTAATTGTCAAAGGGGACCAAGGAGTAACTTGTGGGGTTGCCTCGCGAATCGTAAGTCCCAGCACTTGAAGCGGCGGAGCCCCGATTTGTCGTTGAAGCAACAATCCAAGCAACGGTGCAAACCTGGCCGATTGAATCTCCGCTTTATTATCGCCTGGTAGATTGTCAGAACCTTTTCGTTCACTCGGTGACTTGCGTGACACAATCGAAAACGGATCGATACATTCAATCGGAAGCGATACAGCGCCGGCCCACTCAGTGACCATACTGTCCATCTCTTGATGGCTTCCCCACAAGATGATTCTCTGAACGGTGATCCCCGTTCGAGAGTTCATCGCCGCGATCAATGTTCGTTTGACTTCCGAAGCAGGTAACTTCGGAAGCGAACCGTCACGTGACGGAGACAACCGTACTGTTCGGATGAAGACCACTTGGTGGCGTTCCATCACAATCAATTCGGCTTCATCCGGCGAAACATCGATTACTAATACGGTCTCATCCGGTGCAACAATTTGCTTTTCCGGGGCGATCGTCAACGACGCGGTTGAAACGGGTCGAAGTCCTAGATGAGCTAGCTCGACTCCGGCGTCGCTACAAATGCGTCTTAAACTAGCAACCAAAGATGGCGGTACTGAGGTCGCAAGGACTTCGATCGAACTATCTTCGGAAGCGGTAGCAGATTTAGTAGCATCGGAAGCATCATTACCCGTTGAAGATTTTATCGGAGTCTTAGGCAGCACCAAGAAATCGATTGGCCACGTATCGCCAAGGTTTGCGAACTGACGCATCGCCGCAAATCGAACCATGTCAGGCAGGTCTTCAACGGATGCTTGTGGAAGCGAAAAATTCCTGAGCTCTGCTTTGCTTCGTGAGATGTTAAGAAAGACTTTAGAACCCGCCCCGCCTACTTGAGAGACGAGCCGACGCATGACTAGAGAGATTTCACTATCGCTCGGGGCAACGGTCGCTGGCTCTGCGACGCCTTCAGCAGTCGACTTTGCCGTAGAAATCGGAACGCGGAGTGGTGCCGCGAGAACTTGGTCCACCACGAATGATTTGCCGGTCGTATTGACCGAGATCATTCTCAGCTCGCGATCGTCCCATTCGGCTGCTATCAGTTTCCCCACCTTAATTCACTCGCTTTCTTGTTCTATTTGGGTTGTTCTATTTGGAACGAAGAGGATTATCGATGGCTCGTTGTCCGAGCGTCGCATTCGCGAAGCCTCGTCCAAGATGATCCAGCCGACGATAAGAAATCACGATGGGACGCGCGTTTGATGAATCAATCCATGCTTCAATACGCGAATAAGCCGCACCTTGTTCATAGTAACCAACCACCTGAGCGCGATAGATATCTCCGCCACCCGTGATGAGCGGCTGGATGGTTCGCATCTGTTGGAGGGTGAGAAAACCTTCTACCATCGGCCATGTTTCAAACTTTCGGTTTTCGCTTTCACTCGTCTCTGCTCTTGCTTCCATGATTTGTTCCAAAAGCTCCTCGGTCATCCCAGGCAAACCGGCGAGAATCTCGCGCGGCGCTTCGTTTATATTAATCCGACCTGCGATCGTTGGGCTGGCAACTGTTGTTAATTTATCCATAAGTGTTGGAAGATAAATCGCCATCGCGATCGGATCATCGGTAAAAGGGGACGTGTAAGTCGTCGAAACGTTTCCTTGCGTGATGGTGATAGTCGATCCGATTAGATCCAGAACCTGCTTCAAATTCGCCTTGGGCTGAGCACCACTTTTAAGCTCCAGGGCACTGCTGGTCCAAGGCACAGGCTTGGACGCACCACCGGCTCCTACTCCGCCTCCAGCTCCACCGCCTCCACCAGCACCTGGTCGTCCACCATTTGCCTGACCATTTGCCTGACCATTTCCACGGCCGTTTCCTTGGCCATTTGCTTGGCCTGGTCGACCGCCGTTATTGCCATCAGGGCCATTAACACCTGGCCGATTTCCTCCGGGACCGTTACCACCGGGTCCGTTTGCTCCAGGGCCGTTGCCTGCGGGACCATTTCCGCCTCTTCCGCCTCCCGCGTCATCGCTACCACGACCTTGACCGCGAGGTGCTTGCATGGCAACCAATTTTATCAAGCCTGAACCTTGATTTAAAAACGCAGATCTACCGCCACCACCACGATTGGCACCTCCGCCTCCATTACCACGCCCGCCACCGGGGCCACTATTCCCCCGATCGCCACCTTGATCGTCGTTTTGTCCACCGCGTGCGTCGCCTCGTCCCTGCCCCTGCCCCTGCCC
>JANODQ010000621.1:0-28379 GCA_031412775.1 Pirellulaceae bacterium
TCGGACACTTGAAAGCATGAGACCTCTCGCGGATCGACCACATGACTATTACCGAAGTCTCAAGCCTAATAAATCCAGAACAGCACAGGCAAAACACCCGCCGCATGAAGGCCGTGAATGAATGCAAGCCCGCTTAGAAAAAAGGCGAACCAAATAACTTGGCAGATGTGACGCCGGAAGACGATCGGCTTCATCGAGTAGTCCTCTGGTTCGGACAGCAGCGACCATGCAGGGAAAAATCGCGGCACTTTTGCCTTGTAGTTTGCGAAGGCTTCGCCATGCCGAGCTTCAAGGACTGCTTCTTCGCTGGAAATAACCCACGGATAGTAGATTAAAAAAGCAACAGACACAATTGCCGGCAAAAGAACTGTCTGGCTACCCATAGCGATCCCGATACCACCTAACCAACTAAAGAAGTAAAGCGGGTTGCGACTTATCGAGTATGGGCCGGACTGGATGAGAAGGTCCGTCTTGTAGCCCACAATGTAAACCGAGCACCACATTCGACCGCAGATCGAGCATGCGACCAGCGCGATCGCTGTCCCAAACAGAATGTGTGGAACAATTGGGAAAATTGGTTCCCAAGCACTGCCAGAAAAGAGGCAAACAAAAATGAAACCAAGCGCCCACACCCACGTGAATCGGGTTCGCATTCATACACCTGGCAATTCTAGATGACTGTTCAACGTTGGGAACGAAAGCCAAGAAAAATTATCAACAACTGATAAATCTCTTAAGTGTGAAGAAGTGTAATGTAATTTTTGCCGTCGGATATGGGAGGAGCCAACGTTCCTATTGAACGTTTTAAGATCTACAAGTCATGCTTTTATGTAGAGATTCTGTCCTGTTTTGGCATTTCAGGGGATTGAATCACCGGCGGAGCAACTGAGGGTTGAAGGGTAAATGAATGCCACGCCAACATCCCAGCACCAACCACAAGAAGGCTATCTGCGATATTGAAATTTGGCCAAGTGTAGTCCCCGTAAGTAAGTAAAATCCAGTCTCTTACGCCACTTTTCCACTCCTCCGGCATCCCATCTTGATACCACAAACCAAGTCGATCGTAGAGATTCCCAATGATTCCTCCCATCACAAGCCCCATGGCAATTGTCAGCCACAGCGATCGCGCCCCTCCAAAAATGAAAAGCCATGATCCGACCCCAATAGCAGCAAATACAGATGCAATCGCAAAGAAAAACCCGAAGCCTGCCCCCATCCCAAAAAGTGCCCCTATATTCACAGCCGTCTCGACCCCGACATAGTTTTCAATAACCCACCAGCGCGGAGCGTCTCCCGGCAATCCACGCCACTGGAAAACGGCCGCTTTTGTCCAAAGATCCGCTCCACTTCCGATAATAGCTAGCAAAAGAAAAAGCGTTAGCCTGCCCACGAGGCTATACCCTTGGTCGACCTTGCGACTGAGTTCTTGAGTCGGGATTTCTTGAGTCGGGTCTTGTTTCGTTTCCATACTATCCAACTTTTGCTCCATGACAGACTTTTTAGCGTTGGGGCTTCTTGGGGTCCATCTACCTACCCTCGATTCGTGATCCAGTTCACGTTAAGGTACTACCGTAGGTTGTGGTCTGTTATTTGTACAGACGGAGTTACCCTGGGCTGATGAAGTCTGAGCCGATGGCGCTAGCCACGGGTTTCAACTTTTCCACAAATTGCCACGCGGAACCCGAGGCTAGCGCCTACGGCTCAGGAAAAATACCCTTTTGATCACCCCCGATTCCCAGAGGAAAAGACGTTCACCTTGATCACCAAAATTACCGGCGTCCTGGTCGAATTGACAGAAGAAATTGCCGTCCTTTCGATGCCTCCTTTTGAATACGAAGTCGCCATTCCCGACTACACCCGCCGACATTTGCAAGCCGAGCTCCACAAGTCCGTCTCCCTACACACCCTGTATACGATTGACGGCAACGCAGCTCAAGGTGGTAAGCTAACGCCAAAATTGACCGGATTCATGTCCACAATTGAACGCGATTTTTTTGAGCTTATCTGCTCCGTTGACGGGCTCGGATCTAAAAAAGCCTTGCGAGCAATGATTCGACCCGTTCAAGATATTGCAGTACTGATTGAGGAACAAGATTCGAAAGGGCTTTCGGCACTGCCCGGGATTGGACCCGCAACCGCCGAAAGGATGATCGCGAAACTTCGTCGAAAAATGCCTAAGTTCGCGCTTCTCGTTCGGCGGGAAGCGCCCGGTGCGGAGATCCAACAACCTGGTGTTGTCGAGGAAACTTATCAAGCACTTTTGATTCTCGGGCACGCCGAGGCCGAGGCTCATAAGCTCATCGAAGGCGCCTTGGCAGGATCGAAGAAGTACAAGGACACCGAAGCACTCATTCAAGCGATCTACCAAAAGCAAACCAAACCAGACGCGATGTAATCCAACGCGACGTAAGGCACTTGCCAGTAATTGGCATACCTAACATGAAGCGCGAGCTAGTGGTTCTTGTTGAGAGTTCACTAGCTTGCAAGTTTTGAAGTTGCACGTCGTGTTACGGTACACTTTTTTCCAGCAACTGCATAACGCAATCGAATTGCAACTACCGACAGATCATTTGCAGAATCGCTCGATTGCGTTCTCGTATCGAACCACAATCGCGGAGCAACTCTTCGCCGCTAGATACCCCGAGAAGATATGCTAGTTTCTCCAGCTCGACTCGATCGGTTGGTAAATCATGCCGAGAGTCCGTATTCATGAGGCGTAATGCGGATTGGAGCTCCCGAACGTAGTTATATGATTTACGCAAATCATCTGCGATTGCTTCGCTTAGCACTCCAAACTTTTGTAGACGATTGATCGCATCTACCGTATTGGGCACAAGTATCGAAGGCTGACTGCGAGCGTTCGAAAGCTGCAACCAATGAACGACCAGCTCAACATCTAAACTGCCACCAATCCCTCGTTTGATATTCTGAAGCGTTACCGCTTGTTCTTCTTCCATTCGACCACGCAGCAGCTCTTTCCCTTCTTCTTGAGTAAACCCCTGAGACTCGATCAAATCATGAATTACCGATTCAGCTCGACACATTAGGTCAGGTGATCCCAGTACCGCACGTGCCCGACACAGTGCCTGCCGGTCTATGATATTGCTCGCAATATTGCTTGCCGTACCAAGCCTGAAGTAATCGATGAACTGATCGAGCCGCATGGACAACAATCCCTTCTCACCAAGCGGACCGAAACGAAAATTGACTTCGAACAATCTTCCCTTCGGTGTCAGCCGATTCACTCGTTTCATGATTCTCTGCACCCACTCCTCGAAGAAGTGTCGATTCGAAGTGGTAGCCGAATTACGTCCCGGAGACTCGTGCCGAGTCGTACCGTCGTGGTCGAAAAGAAAAACGAGGCTGAAGTCGCTATGATAATTTGGATCGCGTCCGCCAAGTCTACCCAAGGCGATCACGACATACTGAGCCAATAGATTTTTGGACGTCTTCTCCGAGCTTCGAGCATCGGTTTCGCGAGTCGAAGGGGATGTGCTCGCAAGAACTGCATCCACCTCCGGTGTTGACTGCTCGGGATCGGCTATCGGATTCCCAAATGTTCGAACCATCTCCTGGTATTCGGATTCGATGATCTGTTGCAAGCAAACCTCGGCGATGCTTGCCAAGGCCGTATGTGTATCCACTACCGACTCTTTGGACATGATATCACGCACGCCCACTTGAAGATGCATCGCTGATTTAAAGTCTCGAATCACAGAATCGATGTCGGTCGTTTGTCGGCACAACTCGTCAAGCATCTTTTTCATCTCCTGCTCGCCCGGCAAGCGATCCAGAAGTAGCGAATTGAGCAAGTCATCGATCATGCCCGGTGACTGCGTAAGAAGATTGACTAAGTATTCGCTACTTGCACAAAGTCGTACAACCAGTTGCATGATCGGAGGACTCGACGACAGCAATTCCCAAAGGATTCCTTTTCCACCGAGAACGCTTGTGACGCGTTCCATATTCATGAGAGTCCAATCTGGGTCCGGTGTTTTTGCGATCGTCGCCAGCAATTGCGGTGCAATATTTGAAAGATAAAAACGACATTTCCGTGTTGAAAGAATGTGCCCATTCTCACGAGCCATTTCCATCAACCGCGCGTAAGCATTGGTCGTTTCTCGAAAGCCATGTCGATGGAGAACAGAAGTGATCCAACCAGCGTTCGGATGCGGGTCCAGAATCAAATCGGTTTCTTCTGCGGTGGTAATCTCCTCGGGGAATTCCGATTCGAGACGTTGCCGTACAACGGTTCGCGAAACTTCAATCGACTCGGCAAGATCTCTGCGTGACTGAGAAGCTTGCGAGGCATCGACAAACCCGTCCGCCTGTAACTCATGAGCCGCTTTGGCGTAAAGCAAACCTTGATAGGTTTCCAAGACCACGTCGTATTCGGACTTTGCAATCACTTTCTCTTGATGCAACGCATTTATCGCGTCGAAGTAATCGGGGGTTCGAAGACTCGGTTGCTGATGCCCGTGGAGCAACTGAAGAAAGCGAATCGTCTGCTCCAAGTCACCGAGTGCCCGCGATTCGTCAATGGCTTCGCTTCGATGCGATGACTGTGCTTCCAATCGACGACGGAGCTTTCTTTGCATTGCTCCCAAACCCGCAATGTCGGCGTCCCCAACATAGCGACGATAGATCCACGGCTGAAGCCGATGCAAGAACAGATCGGCGGCTTGCTGGTCTCCACCGACACATCGAGCCCCTACGAAAAGCTCTCGCTCCCAAGTACGACCGGTTAGATCGTAGTGCTCAAAAGCAACATCCACATCAACAACCCACGACGAGGTTTTATCTTGCGGCTGGATGGGTCCGTGGATTTGATAGATCGGCTCGCCTAGGCTGGAATCGCCCGAGCCAGAGAAACCTGATGTTGGGTAACCTGATGTTGGGTTAGGAGTCGCCGTGTTTACCATCAGCAACTCGCTCCAGTCCATCGCAAAACGCTCGTAAAAATCAGCATTGGAAATGATACGGCTCGAATTGGTGCGACCGTTTGTTTCTGCGAGAATCATTGGACGCAAAAGGGTATCGTATCCCTGAGCATGACCACCGTGACCGTCAAAGGCAAGGATCATATGCCGCGCAACGCGACCGCTTGAGTGCATTGGAACACCCAGTCGCTCGGACACTCTATCAAATACAAACCGAGACGTGTTTTCAATGATGGTTGACTCGAGGATGGCAAGCTGCCGATAGGTCTGAGCAATCGATACCTCGCCAAACCACTGCCCAAAGGCGATCCGAATAATCTCACGGTTCTTGAATCGAGCAACCATTCCCCGCAACTGCGATTCGTCAATGATGTTTCGACATTCGCCAGACAAGTCATTCATCAAGGCTTCATACGCGACCGGTTGCCCCTTGGTAATTCGAATTAGCTCCAAGGCCTCCGGATCGGAAACTAGCCGCTGCGTAATCACCGGACTGATCGATAACAACTTCATAAGCAGCGGCAGCGATTCCGGATCACGTTCAAACAAGACTAGCAACGCTTGCGGTGATCGCGTTACATTGCAATATCTCGAAAGCCCGTCCAAGTGACTCGCAAAGGATTTGCTTCTCTCGAGCAACCCTTGCAACTGCTTCCAAAATAAACCGTGCAAGTCAGGGGAAACGGGAAGTGAGTCGAGTTGCTGTATCGAATCATTAAGTACTTGTATCGAACTAGTGGAAACTCCTTGAGCTAGCTTCAATGCCTTTTTCGCGTCGTCAGAAAGATCCATCGTTTGCGTTCCAACGTCTAGGGAATTCCAAGAAATTGCTTGCCTACAACAATCCAAATCGGAATCGTTATTAAACTGATTATCGACGTGCCGACAACGACACGCAACGCGGTTGGGAGATCTCCATGATAGAGTTTTGCGATAATAATCGGAAACGATGCGGCAGGCATCGCGGCTTGAAGAAGAAGAACTTCATTTAAGTGATTTGGTAAACGGATGAACTTAGCAATACTCAAAAACACAATCGGAAGGACTAGCAAGCGAATACCGAAGGCAAGCGAAAGCGTTGGGATCGCATCCTTCCATTGAACATCCTTCCAATGGTCGACTATGATCGCTCCACTCAGCATCAAACCAACCGGGATCGCGCACTGGCCAAGCGATGCTGCGGCTTTCATCAACGAATTAGGCAACATTGGAGCGAGCCCGAGTTGTTGAATCGATACGGCAATCAGCATTGCCCAAAGTGGTGGACTGTAAAGAACTCGTTTCCAACCATTACGAATATCACCGCTGAGAATCAAAATCCCCAGGCTCCACATCGCGATATCCACCCCGACGTTATGAAGCAGCAAGGGGACAACTGCCTCGGGAAAGAATTGTTCGGCCAAAGGTATTGGAATGTATCCGTAGTTCGCGATGCCAACCGTAAAAACAAAAGTCTGTTGGACCACGGCGTCTCGGATCCCAATCAAAGGACCAATAGCCCGAACCATCAACAGCGCGATCACGAATCCCAGCGATGTACAACCGAAACCGACGAGTGGCGGGATAACCGTGTCCATGATTCCCGTGGTAGCAGTACCTGCGGCGGAAAGAGTAGGTTCCGACGATGTGATCCGATCCAGAAACAATGCTGGAAGCAACACATTAGCGATCATTACCGCTAAGGAACGATCCGAAGCAGCCGATAACCAACCTAACCATCGCGAGATCGCTCCGATGGCCATCACCAATAAGACGCCAGATACATTAGACGCTATCGAAACAAATTCGCTCACTCAGGAACCGTATAAAAGCGGATGGTGGTTGTCTCTTGGAACTTCTCGCCAGGCATCAAAAGTGTGCTTGGGAAGCTCTTTTGATTTGGGCTGTCTGGGAAATGCTGAGTCTCAAGACAAAAGGCTTCGTGTTGCTTCAGAAACGCACCGGATTCAGTTCCTTGAAGGAAATTCCCTGTGTACAACTGAACGCCCGGTTGTGTTGTTTTTAGTTCGAACGCTCGACCACTTTTTGGATCGACGACTTTCGCACAATCACGCAACTCACCCGCTTTACCATTCACTACATAGCAGTGGTCATAGCCAGGTGATCCAGGGACTTGTTCAATACGCTCGCCAATCTTGTGCATTTTTCGGAAATCAAAAGGCGTTCCTACAACCGACTCCAAGTGGCCGATCGGGATAGAAGTATCATCGACAGGAATAAATTGATCACAATTCAAAGTCAACTCGTGGTTGGTAATCTTACCCGACCCGGTACCTGTGGCTGGGCCCGCTAGATTTAAATACATGTGATTGGTCAAATTCACGTGCGTCGCTTTGTCGGTTTGGGCGGTCAGTTGAATGGTCAATTGGTCATTGTTGTCCCAAGTGTACAGGGCCGTTGTCTTCAAGGTCCCTGGGTAACCTTCTTGACCATCTGGACTCGTCAATTGGAACTTCAATCCGATGCTATCAGCACTGCGAACTTCCTCTGCTGTCCACATCAACTTATCAAAACCAACCACTCCTCCGTGCAAGTGGTTGGGACCGTTGTTGGTCGCCAAAGTGTAGACATTGTCACCAATCGAAAATTTGCCCTTTGCAATTCGGTTCGCAAACCGTCCGACAGTCGCACCGAAGTACGGGTGCCGATTCACGTATCCGTCTAACTTTTGAAATCCAGCGGTGACGTTCTTCAGTTCGCCACTTCGATCGGGCACGTTGACGGAAACCAGAATCGCACCATAGTCAATCATTTGGATTGAATGTCCACGAGCATTGGTCAGCGTGAATAAAGTTACTTTTTCGCCCGTTGGTAGATTACCGAAATCCGATCGATCCAAAGTCATTGCTCCAACCTTCTTGCTTTGTTCTGCAGCCATGCATGGGTTGCTGGCTTTTGTTTGAAATGTAAACGGAAATTCATTGAGCCCCAAACTGCTTGTCACAGTCAGGCCAAGCAACAGACCGCGACATACGCTCGAATGAATTCGATTGGCAATTTGAGAGGCTTGCATAAACGCGTCTTTGCAAAAATTGATGGAAGGAAAACCAACGGAATCACGACTGAGCCAACCCCAATCTTCCTAGCGTAATCGGTTCGTTGAGTTGAGTGAAGGATAGGCGTAGAGATTCCCAGGATGATGTCCAAAAAAAGTCTTTCGCAGCGGTTTACTGCGGAATCAGGTCTAGGCAAACGAGCCGATTCTCTCCGCGTAGATAGAGCAAACCATGTGCTAGCGTTGGGGGAGCCCAAACGGGAGATTGAAGCAGCGGCTGAATCCGTAAAATTTGGTTCTTCTCCATTCCATCAATCGTGAGCCCTCGAACGATTTCGCCCAGATCAATTTCGGTGACCACTTGAAAACCTGCTGCATCTGCAGACACCATCTGAAGCAGTCCATGCTCGCCGACCACAATTAATTTGTCTTCCACCAGAAGACTGGATGTGCGATCGCGATTGCGATGCACCCAGTGGATTTCGCCTGTGTTGAAATCGATCGCACGTAGATCGGCATCCGGTTCGTTGCGGCCGCTGCAACCAAACAGACTTCCCCGATACAGAACTGGAGTCGCCCAGTGCGCCCGCCAAGCCTGACGCTTCGCCAGTCCTTGATCTTGCCACACCGGCGAAAGTGAACTCCCATCAAATTGCAGAAGAACACTGCCGAGGCCATACGTCTCGGAGATAAAAATCTTGTCGCCCGACACGACGGGCCACGCGGCGTTGACACTTTCCAGTATTTTCGTTCGCCATGGAAAAAATGCCGGTCGGCCACCATCATGCGGATCAAACACCATTAAACCTTCACGCACGAAAGCGAGACACCAAGGCTCGCCATGCATCTGAGCAATCATTGGTGCCGAGTAACTCGCAAGGTAGTTTCCGACTCGATAAACTTCTTTGCCAGATCGCTTGTTAAATGCAACGATGCCGCTGTTGTCCGGTTTTATAGTGGCCATCGATGCTGCCGGATCTGCATTAAAGTCAGCAGGACTGCCGCCGATCATGGCAAGAACCAAATCGCCATGAACGCATGGAGTGGAACCAACCCCAAAGAAGTTTTGAGCGACATTGAATTCTTGGTTGGTAGATCGCTTCCAAACTTCAACGCCATCTTCGACGCGTATTGCGGCCAAAGTACCACTGACGCCAAAAACAAAAACTAAATCTTCATCCACAACAGGCGAACTTCTTGGGCCGTTGTTGTATCCATACATATCAACGTACTCCACAGGTGACGACCAGGCCCAAAGCGGGGCTCCAGTTTCCGCATGGAGGCAGGTCAGTCGCTCTTCCCTGCCGAAGCGATCCCATTGAAAACATCGCCCCTTGGCGACAACACAATTTCCATATCCAACACCCGTTGGTGCAATCCACTTCACCTTCAACTTCCCGCCGCTCCAATCAGTCAGCGGCCCAGTTTCTGCAGAAACGCCATTCGCATTCGGCCCCAGCATTCGCGGCCAATCGTGACCGCTGGAACGTGTCCACAAATTTTTCACCATCGTTGGCATAGAAAGCGGCGTAGAATCTTGAGGGAATGACGTGGACGACAATCCAATCAACATTCCATAAAAGGCGATCGCTACTCTTGTTAAGTTCATCAATTTGTGAATTCTGTTGGTGGTTGGGGTAACTAAAATGCGGGTCTTAAATCGCGTCTTGTAATGATTCTAAAAGCTGCGCTATGAAAGTGTTGCAGATGTCGTAAGACATCTGACGACAGCAGCTTTTACGAGTATTTCCTAGGACATCTGAATTCGTACGTAGTCAGCTACTCAAAAATCTAGTTTGGATGAACCACTGTAGCTTCGAAGCAAACACCATGAAAGATATCCGCGTTCACGAAAACTTGTTTATCCCAGCCACCGAACTCGAGGTCTCCTACGCTCGCAGCAGTGGCCCAGGGGGACAAAACGTAAACAAAGTTAATTCCAAGGTGACATTAAAATGGGCTTTGCATCAAACGGAGTTTCTGCCCATGACTGTCTTGGATCGCTTGCGAGTATTAGCAAAGTCGCGGTTGTTGGATGATGGAAGCTTGCAAGTCACCAGCCAAGTTCATCGAGACCAATTGTCAAATCTTCGCGACTGTGTCCAAAAGATTCAGCATTTGGTCTTAGCAGCATTGAATCCACCCAAGTCTCGAAAACCAACTCGTCCATCAGCCGGCTCCAATCGCCGACGCCTGGAAGAAAAGGCAAAACGGAGCCAAACAAAAACCAATCGCAACAGCGGCGGTTGGGACGGTTAGCGACGAACTTGAAAGTCGCGAGAACAAATTTGCCTACTCGTTGATGATAGGACATGCCCAGGCGATTCTCTGCTTCGTGCCCGGTGACCACGACAGGTTTGGTTCGCAATGACGAAATCAACGGCTTGGAAACACAGAGCAACAGAGCGCACAGAGCTTTGGGTCGAAGTGGACTGCGGCGAGTGCAACGTCAACCTATTTGTTCAGCGATTCTTTCGCGCGGGCGATGGCTGACTTGGCCCACGATTTATCTGCGTAGAGTTCAATGATCGACTGGAAAAATGCCTTTTGCATTTCGTCCGATAGATTTTTTATAGCCCAATCGATTCGCTCGTTGAGTGCCTCGGTTGCGGGATGCGTTTTCTGCTCGATCCCTTTTTGAATTTCTTCCAAGGCATTCTCGGCCATCGCAACAAGTTGTTGTTGTCGCTCGGTCAGCGTTGCAGGATCGCTGTAGATGGTTAACAGAGCACGAAGCTTCTTTGCCGCGACGTCGGTGTCTTCTTCTCGGGCTTTCATCGAGTCCATGAAGGCCTGTTCGAGTGGATCGAGATCTGATTGAACAGAGCTAATCCGAGCACGCCGTTCCAGCCGTCGAAGTGCTTTTTGCTGCTGTATATCTTGCCTGATCGAATCAAAATCCGATTGTCGAGAATCGTTCGGGTAAAGCTCACTGAACTGCTCAAGCATTGGTTCTACGTCAAATAAATCATCAGGATTCGTCGACTCAATTGTTTGTGATAGCTGCTGGTAAAGCTGGTCAGCAGATTGGGGTCGCGTGAATATGTAGATCGCGCTCAGGCTTCCAACCAACAATAGAATCAATGCCCCGATCGAAAGATTATGGGCCCAAGGATTGGGAAGTTCTTCGACATGCTCGGAAAGGGTCGCTCGTCGTCGTTCGTTCTCTTCGACAACCGTGAATCGCGTTACGCCTGGTGCAGCAGGTTCGTCGTACATCGAAACCCCGGTCAGGTTCGATACGGGCTCGATCTGCGAGGCTGATTTGGTATTCGCGTTTACAATATCGGTTCGAATAGGTTCACGCACTCGCGATCGATTCGGTACGAAATCTGGCGGAACTACCTGCGTTTGGTCGGTACCAAAGCTCGAAGGCCGGGGCGGAGATGCGTTTGGATTTGATGAGGTTTTCGCGCTGCCGGTCTCGGTATCTGGACCTCGAATAACATCGTCGAATAGGTCAAGCGAATTAAACTCACGCGATTGAGCAGCGTCGTTCATCGCACTGGGTGGCAAGTCGATTTTTGTTTGCTGCTCGCGATGCTTTAAACCAATTTTGAGTGACTGAAGACGATTGCTGACCACGAGTGCCGTTGGAGGGCGCGCGGCAGGATCTTTTTCTAGCAGCTCGGCAACCAGCTCCGACAATTCCTTGGGAGTTGCTGAATCGACTACATCGAGTGGTGTGGGAATCGTATATCGCACGTTATACAAAACTTCCGGAAGCGTCTTGGCAGCTTGTGGCGAGCGCCCCGTAAGTGCACAGTACAACAACGCACCCAACGCGTAGAGATCGCTCCGATTCGTCACGACCTTTCCTTCGGCTTGCTCGGGCGGCATGAAGTCGGCGGTTCCAAGGACTGAGCCCGCGGCTGTTGCATCGGAGCTACCGAAGAGCTTTGCGATTCCGAAATCAGTCAGCTTTACTTGACCAGACTCATTCAACATCACGTTTGCAGGCTTCAGATCGCGATGAATGATCCCCATGTCATGGGCGTGTTTCAAAGCGGCACAAATTTCAATGCCGATTTCAATGGCTCGTTCCCACGTGAGATTCCCGTTCTGCTTTAAGAAATCAGCAAGGTTGACTCCTTGGACATATTCCATCGAATAGAAGAGATGGCCTTGCTCTTCACCGTATCCAATCAACTGAACGATATTTGGCTGTTTCAGTCTCTTGACGGTCTCGACCTCTGCAGCGAAGCGACGTCGAAAGCGTTCTTGATCGGCAAGGACCGTCGAGATGATCTTGATGGCAACTACTTCGCCCGATTTATTATGTATTCCACGATACACGGTCCCCATCCCGCCTCGACCAAGAATCGATTCGACTTTGTAGGGACCGAGAAATTCAAATTTCACGAGAGAAAAGCCTTTGAAAAGTTGACGAGTATCAAACTATTTCGATCATACTCGGCTGGCGACTTAATACCGAGCGTTGAATCGCTTCAGCAATCGAAATAGCTTTCGCAGCGAGTCTTCCATCCAAGATTTTGCTTGCTCGGTTGTCCCGAATACACTCAGCCATCTCGTCTATTTCGGCAGCAAACGCTGCAATGTCATCGGATGCCTCAAGATCCGGATGGATGACTTGGCCGTCATGCGTGAGGACTCGCAAAGGGACCGTCTCTGAACCATCTGTGTAAGCCGCAAACTCGAATTGAAGCATGGCTTTTTCTAAGTGCAGCTCGAATCCATGCGTGAAAGGCCGACCGGGCGCTTCGACAACGCCGCTGGTGGAGCTGACCGCAATTTCCGGATTGTCGAAGCGATAGACAACTTGCGCGTACTTTGCGACGGCTCCTGATTGTGTCCCCACTGCCGTCACTTCAGTTGGACTTCCGAAAAGCATCTCGATCCAATGCGTGTCGTGAACATGCAAATCGATCATCGGACCACCGACTCGCTGCGGATCATAAAAGTCAGGTATCCAAGTTGGATTCGAGATAACCCGTTTGAAGTATCCACCAATTGGCCGACCATAAGTCTGGTTCTGGACCAATTGAGTCGCGTAAGCAAACGGACCCATGAAGGGCAACACGTGAGCAACCATCACTTGGCGATCGGCCGCTTTAGCCGCATCCAGCATCTTCTGGCAATCGGAACTTTTTAATGCGAAAGGCTTTTCACAGAAGACATGCTTTCCATTTTCTAATGCCAACAGCGTCGCATCCAAGTGCATGAACGGAGGCAAACAAATATCAATCACGTCAACATCCGGATCGCAAACCATCTTGTTAAGCGAATCCCAGGTTCGAAGCCCATCCATTTCAATCTGCTCGCCAGGCGGACCGAAATTTCCCTGAATGCCAGTCCAGTCACCGGAGACCTTCTTCGGATCACGTGATGTAAATCCCACGAGCCGAGCAGTGTGGCTTCGTTGATAAGCCAAATAATGGATCCAACCCATAAATCCGATTCCAACCAATCCAACGCGTACCATCTTCAGATTCTTTCCATTCGCTTCGTGTTGATGCTCTCTTGATCCAAGCTAAACAATTCCAACCAATGTATTTTAATCGACAACGATAGCCGCGATAGGAGACGCTTAAACGTCGGCGTGATAAATTTGTGTGATGTAATGACCGCTATGAAAATCAGATCGTCCCCAACCCGCAATCGCTTGCCAAGCTGTCTCTGAAATTTGAACGCTAATCTATTTTTATAACCTCGTTTGAATTGGAAATGGATTCGTGCTTGTCTGGTCGGCCAAAGATCGGGATGACATTGTCGGACTATTCCATTCGATCGGTAAAGCATCAGAGGATTTCAATGTGCTAGCGAAATGCGTCGATAAGTTCTCTTGTCGAAGAGATCTGTGGTGGAAGGGAGTCTGCACTGGATCGACGGGTGACGTTGTCGCCTTCGCAAAGTATCTATCCCTCTGCTCCATGGTAATCAATCGATGTCCTACGCTGGTCCTTACTACGAAGATACTGATATTGGCCAAGATGAAGACCTGAAGACGCTACGTCGTCGCACGACCGCGCCGGTGTCTAGCGGAGTTGCTCAGAGTCCCTTGGAAACATATCTCCGCGAGATCAATGAAACCAAGCTGTTGACCGCACAAGACGAGCAGAATCTGGCTCATCGTATCGCTAAGGGCGACGCGGAGGCTCGCGATCACATGGTACGAGCCAACTTGCGTTTGGTGGTAAATATCGCTCGTGGATACGTTAGCAAGGGACTTGGGCTTCAGGATCTGATCGAGGAAGGCAACCTTGGTCTATTGCGAGCAGTCGAAGGTTTCGATCCCACCATGGGGACTCGATTCAGCACCTACGCTAGTTACTGGATCAAGCAGTCGATCAAGCGAGCGCTAATCAATTCGTCAAAAACAATCCGTATTCCTGCCTACATGGTTGAATTGCTTAGCAAGTGGCGACGAGCAACAGCGCGACTGACGGACGAACTTGGACGGATGCCAACGCAAGAGGAGATCGCTCGGATCCTGGGACTTCCAAAGAAGAAGCTCCCGATCATCAAGAAGGCGATTCAGGTCTATAACGCCAATCCTCAAAGCGACCAGACCGAAGCGGGTTGGTCTTTGGGTGAGACCGTGATGGATGATCGGGTAAAAAGTCCCGACGAAACAATGCTCGACAATGACGTGCTTACGACGGCCTTGGAGTTGCTCGGAACGCTCGACTCTCGCGAGGCAACCGTCTTGAGAATGCGATTCGGCTTGGGAGACACAACGCCGCACACCCTAAAAGAGATCGGGCTTGAACTGGGGCTGACTCGCGAACGCGTCCGACAGATAGAGACAGAGGCGCTTGCAAAACTTGCACACGGCCTTAAAGACCCTAAAGAACGACTTGGGATCGTCTAAAGATCTTCACAATTTTTGACTTTCCGGCGCGGTAAGATTCTCGCGGATCAGTATTTGACGTATGCTTTCGAACGCTAATCTCTCCAAGTTGGGAAACCGTTCATACAGCCCATGCAACCCGCAAAGTCACTACGCAAGCTACGTTCGGCAACGACCGCTTATCTCGAGGATGGCGGCGCGTTGATCCACAACATCGACACGTTGCTACGTGACGTCAGGCACGCGTTGCAAGAGTTAGAATCTCGCGAACAGGCCGTCGTTTACAAAGAGCAACTGCTCTTGCAGCGGGAAACCAAACTCGAAGCCCTAAGTGATCGAGTGGATGCAGCCTTGCAACAACTTCTTGCGGGCGATGTTACCGCGACCAATTGGGGATCAGCCGATGATTCTTTGCCGAGTGATCATGAAGCGGATTGTTCTTCCGAAGTGTTAGATGAAAGTCCAGAGAACAGCAATTCTGACTCGCATGTGTCGCCCAACGCATTAAACGCGAAGCCTCTACCACGCGTGAATCGAAATTATTTGAAGCGGCAAAAATTCCGCAGACGACCACAGCTACCTTAGACAAGCGGTTTTCGTTGCTATTCCGATTCGATCGAAGCAACATTTAGTGTATTGTCAAATTTAATAAAGGATGTTTGCAGGCGTAGCAGAAGTCCTAAAACTTCTCAAGTCTCAAGTGTTTGTTGGTGATTCTATAGACGTCCGAATTCTTACGAATCCGGCTACCCGTCATCAAACTTTCACGATCAACTTCGTGAATGTTTACCTCTCTGATTATTGCACTTGGTTTGGTACGATGTAGCGGAAGGCCTACAATCAGTCGTATCGAACTCCATCGCCTGAAAGAGCAACTATGTCAGATTCTGACGCGCAATCCAAAGCTCAATTGAGCGCACAAAACGATTCATCTGCTACGAACAAAGCTCAGGCCATTCGATGGTGGCCAGCGCTCTTGCTGATTGTGCTCATGTTTGCAATCCGCCACATGCCGGGTTTAGTCGAATCACCGACTTTGCCTATGTTCATCGCAGCGTTCATGGGACCGGCAATTCTTAGCGGAGTTATCTTGCTGTGGTGGCTCTTTGCGAGTCGTGCAACCTGGAAGGAAAAGTTGACTGGATTCTTTTCGGTAGTCTTCATTGCCGTTGTTACGGTTGTCGTGCTCGACAAGTCAATGCGGGACATGAACTTGATGTTCTATATCATTCCAACTGGAGTGGGATCATTTGCCGCAGCAATGATCCTCTTTGCAAATCAACCCGCGCAGAGACTTTCAATTGCCGTTTTTGCAACACTCGTCGGGTTTGGTTCATGGAATGTACTTCGGTCAGAAGGGGTCACAGGGAAGTTCGATCCAACTTTTGCTTGGCGCTGGACAATGTCTGCCGAGGAAAGGTTCAACGCAAAAAACAATCAAGAGTCCAAGGATTCGACATCGACTACTTCTGCAAATTCTGTGGCTTTAGCCGACTCCATCAAGCTGACTCCTATTGGTTTGAGCACATCACCGTGGCCCGCGTTTCGAGGTGCAAGTCGCGATGGCAAATATCCAGGGATGACAATCAACGAAGACTGGGAAAAGTCACCACCCAAACTGCTTTGGAAAATCAGGGTTGGCCCAGGCTGGGGTTCGTTCTCTTCTTCGTTCTCGGCGGCAAACTACTTGTTGTTTACGCAAGAACAACGAGGAGACAAAGAAGCCGTCGTTTGTCTGAGTGCTGAAACAGGTGAGCGAGTATGGATCTATGAGTATGCGAGTCGCTTCGAAGAATCCGTCGCTGGTGCTGGCCCGCGGGCAACTCCGACAATTGCCAACGAAGGTTTGTTTTCACTTGGAGCCAACGGAATTTTATCCTGCTTGGTTGCCAATGCGGGAACAAAAATCTGGGAACGAGACCTTCAAGTCGACGCAGATCGCAATACGCCAACATGGGGTTTTTCTTCTTCGCCTTTGGTCGTTGATGGAATCGTCATCGTGCACGCGGGCGGTAGCGGTAACAAAGGCCTCCTAGCTTACGATGCCAAGACGGGTGAACCGCGTTGGTCTACTGCTTCAGGTGATCACAGCTATAGTTCGCCTCAGATCGCGACCTTTGATGGGGTATCCGGAGTGCTGATGGAAACCAATTCCGGATTGCAATTTGTCAATACGAAAGACGGAAGCACTATTTGGCAATTCGATTCTGTAACTCCGAACTACAGAACGCTTCAGCCGTTGGTGATTGGCAATTCGGTCTTGCTAGCGACCACGCTGGGCAGCGGGACGCAAAGCATTCGGGTCAGCCGTGAAGGAGAAAAATGGAACCTCAAGGAGGAGTGGGCGTCGCGCGATATGAAGCCGGATTTCAATGACTTCGTGGATCACGAAGGAAGTCTCTACGGATTCGACGGGAACATTTTTGGATGTATTAATATCGCCGATGGAAAACGGAGATGGAAAAAGGGACGATATGGAAACGGACAGGTCCTTCTGCTACCCGACGCCGATCAAATGCTGATTACCTCCGAACAGGGCGAATTAGTGCTTCTTAAAACGGACATGACAAAATTGGTCGAGCTTGCGAAGTTCCAAGCGATCTCCGGCAAGACCTGGAACCATTCCATGATGCTAGGCGATCGCGTTTTTATGCGAAACGGCGAAGAAGCCGCTTGCTACTCGCTTCCCACCCATCCTGTCACCAATCCCAGCGTCGCTCAATAAAGCTGATGAAACATAAGGGGTCACATTCGCGTAGATCCGCGTTTTTCGCGGGTGTTCCGATGACCGGTAATGTAAGTCGAAGTTGGGACACGGAAGGCACGGACGACACGGATTTTAATGTGATTGTCTGTGACCTCTAAGGAGCATAAACCGATCCCACGCCCCGTTGCCAAAGTCTTCTCCGTGTCGTCCACGTCCTCCGTGTCCAATACCAATCACACAAATGAGAAATCCGCAAACAGGGAAACTCGTAAACCAAATCGATCGGATTTGTGCAAATCCCCGTTTGTTCAGGAAATCCAGCTTTGATAGTTGATGATAGAAACTCCGTTAGGCCAAGACGTCAAGTTTGATGGAAACTTACCTAGTCCGCTGATCAGCTGGGGACAGCTGATCTACATTGTAGAACAGCTGTCCCCAGCTGTTCCCCGAGGCGTTTACGCCGAGCCCGCAAAAACCTTAGCTACGAAACCCAGCTGATGCAACATAAGGGGCCCGGATTCCAGATTTTCGGATAGACCTAGGCGGCTAGATCGTTTAACTTTTTCGGCTCATGGACCTGCAACGTTTGGGAGTTCTGGAGAAGATATTCACGGATGGCTACGCGACGATCGTCAGAAGATAACGAAGATTCGAATTTGGACGGATCAGGAAAATCGCCCGGTAAAACTTCGGAGAAGGATTCGCCCAGTGGCAGCGGGAAGCCAAAGCGACGGCGGGGCGGTGGGAAGGAACCTCTCCTAGAAAATCTGGAAGAAGCAATTTCAGCGATTTCGCTTCGGGATGCGGCTCAAGATCGCTATTTGAACTACTCTTTGTCGGTCATCACGAGTCGTGCACTTCCGGATGTTCGAGACGGACTCAAGCCAGTCCAACGCCGAATTCTCTACACGATGGACCAGCAAGGCTTGGATTTTAATGCCAAGCATCGCAAGTGCGCCAAGGTGGTCGGTGACGTCATGGGCAACTATCACCCGCACGGTGACGGGGCCATTTATGATGCATTGGTCCGGATGGCACAGTCGTTTTCGCTTCGCATGCCCCTGGTCGATGGAAGCGGCAACTTTGGTTCGATCGATGGCGATAACGCGGCGGCGATGCGATATACCGAGTGCCGAATGTCAGCGATCGCTAATGATATTCTGACAGACCTCAGCAGCAGCACGGTCCACTTCAAGGCGAACTACGATGGAAGTCGGCAGGAACCGGTTGTGCTGCCAAGTCGTGTTCCAAACATGTTGGTCAACGGAGCGACAGGCATCGCGGTTGGAATGGCGACGAATATTCCTCCTCACAACTTGGGCGAGGTGTGTCGAGCGCTGCTTAAGTTGCTGGCCGACCCGGACATCAAAGACTATCAACTGGTCGCTAACGATGCCGTCAACGGTCCTGATTTTCCGACCGGTGGTGTTCTCATTAACACCAAGGACGAGCTTCGCGAAATCTATCGAACCGGTCAAGGTTCGCTCAAGATACGCGGGACAACAGTCGTCACGAATGATCCGAAGCTTGGTAGGCTCCTGCAGATTACGGCGATTCCTTACGGAGTCAATAAATCGGTCCTCGTCGAACGAATTGCCGAGATTGTTGTCGGTGGTAAGATGCCACTGCTGGAAGATGTTCGTGATGTTTCAACCGAAGACATCCGCATCGATTTGCAGCTTCGCAAAGATGCAGACGAAGCGAAGGTGCTTGCTTATCTCTACAAGCATACGCCGCTTCAAACAAATTTCGCAGTGAACATGACTTGCTTGGTGCCTACGGAGAATCCTGAAGTTGGTGCGCCGTGTCGATTAGGACTGAAAGAAATCCTTTGGTTCTTCTTGCAGTTTCGCTTGGAAGTTGTCACCAAACGACTTGAGCATGAATTAGCCGCGTTGCTGAAGCGGATTCATATTCTTGAGGGCTTCATGCTGATTTTTGATGCACTCGATGAGATCATTCGCATCATTCGAAAATCTGAAGGCAAAGCGGATGCAGCAGAAAAAATCATGGCGAGGTTTCCTGCAAGCAAAGGTGGATTGGATGCCGAACAAACAGACGCAATTCTCGAGCTGAAGCTGTACCGACTCGCTCGACTGGAAATCAATTTGATACAGGAAGAGCTGAAAGCCAAGCAGAAGCGGGCTCGCGAGATTCAGCGGCTTCTAAAGGAAAGCACCGGCGACACCAACAACTCAGGACGTTGGAGCATTGTGCGTGAAGAAATCCAAGCGGTCATCGCAACCTACGCCAAGACCAAGCAAGGTCCTCGACGAACCGAGATTGTGACTTTGGGTGAAGAACCCGAGTTTAATGCAGAAGACTTTATCATCGAAGAAGACTGTAACGTTTTAGTCACTCGCGAAGGATGGGTCAAACGACAAAAGCAAATCGCCGATCCGGCCAAAAGTCGCCTTCGTGAGGGAGATTCAATTCTTGCCGTGGTTGGTGGATCAACACGCGCGACGCTTGCGTTCTTCTCAACCTTGGGCGTCTGTTACACAGCAAGGTTCGTCGATATTCCTGCCTCGACGGGATACGGAGAACCGATTCAGAAGCTATTCAAGCTTAAGGATGGCGAACGGATTATCGCGGCCATGTCGCTCGATCCTCGCGTGATTGGAAACATTCATGACAATCCCAAGAAGCCGGATTATTGTCCTGAAGTTCATGCCTTTGCGGCGACGAGCAATGGCTATGCAATGCGATTTGGTTTACATCCGTTTGCTGAACCTTCGACGCGCGCAGGTCGCAAGTTCGCTCGCGTCGCACCCGAGCATCAAGTCATCGATGTCGCCTCAATTCATGGTTCGGAAACGATCCTTGCCATATCGGCCGATTGTCGCGCGATGGTTTGTCCTGCTTCGGAAGTCAATTATCTCTCAGGAGCTGGTAAGGGCGTATTCCTGATTCGAATTGCCAAGACCGATCGACTGTTGGGCTTCAAAGCATCGACGGGCGATCGAGATCTACTGTTGGTCGAGACCAATCGTGGTGCTCAGAAGACTATATCGACGGCCAAGTATCGTGTCACGGCTCGTGGTGGACGCGGAATTGAAATCCAAAAGAATGGAAAGATCTCCTCAATCATCACGGATCCAGCGAAGGCCGTGGAAGCTTTCGAAGCCGAGTAGTTTTATATTGAACGTACAAAGCAAATCGCACGCGACAATCGTTAGGCAATCCTGAATCTATCGAAGCCGAACTAATTTAAATAATCATTGCAATCTATGAGCACAGCATCCCAATCCTATACCGCTTCTGATATTGTTGCCCTAGAAGGTTTAGAGCCTGTTCGTAAGCGACCTGCGATGTACATCGGTGGCGTTTCGTCAGCCGGCCTCCATCACTTGGTTTGGGAGATTTTGGATAACTCCGTCGATGAAGCTATGAATGGTCACGCAAGTGAGATTGTTGTCACGCTTCATAAGGATGGTCGAACGGTCACCGTATCGGATAATGGGCGTGGAATACCCGTCGACAAACATGCCAAGACGGGGAAGAGCGCTCTGGAGATTGTTCTGACGGTCCTTCATGCGGGTGGTAAGTTCGAAGGGAAGAACTACAAGACGTCCGGCGGTCTTCACGGTGTGGGCGCGTCCGTTGTTAACGCTTTGTCAAAGTCGTTGATAGCCGTAGTGCGACGCGATGGTGCACAGTACAAGATGGAGTTCTCGCAAGGAAAGCCAACCACCAAGCTACAAAAAGCAGCCACCGCTGCTCGAGGCTCCGGGACGTCGATCACATTTACTCCCGACGCATCGATATTTCCTAAGACTGAATTTGATCCCGAAGCGATCCGACAACGACTGGAAATCACCAGCTACCTTCACCGCGGTGTGAAGGTCCTCTTCGTAGATGAAACTACTGGCAAGAAGGATCTATTCTTTCACGAGCAAGGGATCGTTGACTATCTCGGTAAGGTACTCAAAGAAAGAAACGCTCGTTCGATTCATGAAACACCTTTCACGATTCGAAAAGAAGGTGACGATCGCATCGAGATTGTTTTGCAGTGGACCGAATCGACTGACGAGCATGTGCGGTCGTATTGCAACGGTATCCCCAACGCAAACGGTGGAACTCATGAAAACGGTTTTCGCGCCGGTTTAGGTAAAGCATTAAGAAATTTCTTTGAGACGCACAACCTGATTCCGCGTGGCGTCAAGATTGGACACGAAGACATCCGCGAAGGGCTCGTCGCGATCCTTTCAACGTTCATTCCTGAGCCTCAATTCCAAGGGCAAACCAAAGATCGACTGAACAATCCTGAAGTACAAACATCAGTCGACAATGCAATTCGACCGGCACTAGAACAATGGCTCAACAGCAATCGATCGGTGGCCGAATCGATTGTTGCAAGAATCATTGCGTCAGCCCGTGCACGCGCTGCATCGCGAGCCGCATCGGAATCGGTTTCACGAAAGACCGCAACGTCGCGTGCAATGCTGCCGGGCAAGCTGAGCGATTGCCTTTCGTCAGGTCGAGGGAAGTCCGAGCTATTCATCGTCGAAGGTGACTCCGCAGGTGGAAGTGCAAAGCAAGGCCGAGACCGAAACTTTCAAGCGATCTTACCATTACGGGGAAAGGTCCTGAACACAGAATCGGTTGCCCTTTCGAAAGTGCTCGAAAACAAAGAACTACAAGACCTAGTAACAGCTCTTGGATGTGGTATCGGGAAAACGATGGAGCTATCGAAACTCCGATACGAACGAGTTATTCTCCTCGCCGATGCCGACTCGGATGGTCATCACATTACGACGCTGCTGTTGACGTTTCTTTATCGTCACATGCTTCCGCTGATCAATGACGGGCGTGTGTACATCTCAGTTCCTCCGCTGTTTCGAATTGATATTGGCAAGGAACGCTACTGGGCTGCCGACGAAAACGACCGAGCAACGATTTTGGAGACGCATGGTAAGCGTGGCAAGGCAGAGATCACGCGATTCAAAGGACTCGGTGAAATGATGCCGAAAGATCTTTGGGAGACGACCCTCAATCCGGCGACTCGACGACTGTTGAAAGTTGATATTGATGACCATCTGGAAACGGATCGAATCATGAACGACCTCATGGGGCGCGACGCGTCAGCAAGATTCCGTTTCATCATGGAACGAGCCGAAGACGCTCAAGAGATTGATGTGTAGAAATAGTTCCGTTTCAAACGCTTCGGTGGCTTTGGCAATTACAATCTGTTTACTGCTATAACCCTCCCGATTGAACCGACATGTGTTTCCGTTACCATCCGCTAGCATTCTTTCATTGTCTCAGCGCATTGCCAAAGATGGGTCAACCTGTGATCCGCAATGGACGATGACAAACGACGGCGTCTTGATCTACAACTTATGAATCGTTCCAGAGAATCCGTCGATGCCTCCAGGCAAATTCAATAAAGAACGTGCTGAACTGTTCATTCCCGATGGCGGGACAACTCTTCTTCATCGCGTTGACACAGCGCTGCGAGATTGTCCACATCTAATCGGCCATCATTGGACGATTGAAGTGCGTGATGGAATGGTCGTTGTTCGCGGAGATGTCGATTCGTACTTCGAAAAGCAGATGGCTCAAGAGGCCTTGCGACAGGTCCAAGGGATTCGTGAGCTTCGAAATCAATTGCGAGTCGCAGCATAGCAAGCCCGGGGGCTCGCCTTAGTAAACCTCGATGCTCTTTACGGATCCTGGCGGCTGACGTGTAGAAGCGTCCAAACATCGCCACGCTGACTCGGTGAGTTGGGCCAAGCGGAACGATTTCGAAGGAGCATGCACGCAAGAAATTCCGCCATACAAAGGCAAACCCGCTTGATCCAGAAGACGAGTCTCATGATCGTCCACGACCGCTTCTTGTTCGATTACTTTCCGAACTAGTGACGTCACTTCCGAGCGATCAACGTCTTCCATGATCAACGCAATTTCGCCATCGGTTGTATGAAAACCGTACATCTTGCGATGCTCGAGCGAAGACTGAAGTGCCGAAATTATGTCCAATTGCCAGCTTGTCAACGATCCCTTTTGATGTCCTGCCTGTAAGACGGAATTGCTTTTCGCGTCCGTCTTGCATCGTACGACAACCAAAGCCAAAGAACCACTTCTCTCACGGCATCTCTGGAGATGAACATCTAGATTCCGAGCCAACTCGGGGTCGTTCGAACTGCGTATCTCGATAATGTCTGGGTACGAATCAAGAACGGATTCGTTTGCATTTGTATTTGTTGCTTTCACCGTTTCCGTGTTCATCTCAACACTTGAAAGATCTCCCTTCGGGGCTACATCAGGACTAGCGACATTGGCTGCGTCCAGATTGGTTGCAACTGTATCGCTTGCAACAGTAGCGGGCTCCGATTTCAAAGAAACAACCGAAGCATTTGAGTTGATCTTGATTGTTTCCATTTGTTCTGCTTCGGTTTGTTTCCCAAGAAGTTCATCATTCCCTTGATCAGAACGAACTCCGTCCAACAGACATGCAGAGAGCTCGTTCCAATGATTCCGAAGTCGCGTCCATGACACTGCACCGACGGCAAGATCAGCTGGAATCGAGATTGCTTCTCGTTGTTGAATCCACTGTGATGCGATCGTCCAATAGCCTTCGCGTTGTTTTGCTGTAAGCGGTGCCGAGCTTGAATCGACTATCAGTCGCGACTCGGATTCAAACGTATTCTGTTTAAAAGGCATATTGCGACGCATAGCCGAGACGACATTGGCAAGCTCGAAATTCAAAACGGTTTCGGCGGAAGCGATCGGCGTGTAATGTTGCAGCTTTGCGTCTTCAATTGCAAGGACCAAATCACCGTATAGCAAGTGGTTCAAAGTCAGTACGATCCGGTGCTCCCACATGATCTGCATCGCATGGCTTAAGGTAGTCGCCAGAGATTGCGACGAAGACCTTAAGTACAACGGAAGGATTGGCATGAGAAGTATCTGGCGAGCATGCTGCTTCGGAAGTGCAGCATCTTTCTCCAGGGCGTGGTCGATCTGTTTCGACAATGCGAATAGGTGCTTGGTGAACTCGCACGCCGCTACTTTACTGTGAACTTGGTCGCCCGGTTTTTGATCTGAACGAGCCACACAGAGGATCTCACTGACTTTGCCCAACATATTGTCGATCTTCGAACGATCGCTGTCGCTGGAATCGCGTTCAAACTGAAATTCGATTTGCCTATTCCACTCACCAAGATGCCTCATCAGCGCTTGCGCGAGAAGGTTGTCGCGATTACGAACGGTGTTACCAGAGTCACTATGGGAAGAACTACCGCGTGAAAGCGCAGAGACGTAGGGCGTTGGTAGTACCGATGAGGTAGTGCTGATCATCGTGCTCGTCGGCAATGAGAAAGGAGGACTAAGGTGAGGTGAAGTGATGAAAAGGGAAACTTTTCCTGAGCCGTAGGCGTAAGCCTCGGGTGTAATCTGGCAAATTCTGGCATAGCCGAAACCCGTGGCTAGCGCCATCGGCTCAGACTTTATCAGCCCAGGACTGATGACTTACGAAGTAGGATTTCCCGCAATGAGAGGTAGTGAAAAGCTAGCTTGCCGATTTCGCCTCGGTTTCCTGTTTTCACAAAAAATACCAATGTCTTAAAAAACGAGTTTTTGGCTTGGAGAAGCTGTAACGATTGTGCCGATAATTTTAATGTGCCCAGGGGAGAGGGAATCGTTGGGAGATACGCTCCTTGGAGATGAAAACGTCTCCGAGGAGCCTCCCTTCGATTATTTCGTAAGTGAATACTGAGAAATTCAACCGTATAAAGTCCGATAGCGGGCTGGCCCCTTTTTCGCCCTCTTTTCGTAGAGCCTGTGCACTATGGATGGCGTTTTCGCTTCCAATTCGAGAATCGCAAACCTCTTCGCGGCATTATGCCTAAGGTTCTCTATCAAGTTCGCGATCACAGTCTTTCTGCTCTTGATTGGCACCGGCAGTTTCGGATGCAACTTTCTTCCGGATGTTCGCCACGAGCCACGCTTTCACAATCCGTTCCCACAAATACAGACAATTGCGATTCTTCCATTTCGCAACCAAAGCGAAGATCCAACATTGAGCGCCGACCGAGTAACGCTAGCTTACTACGATGCTGCACAAGGGCTGCCTGGATTTGAAGTCCTTCCAGTTGGGCTGGTTGAGAACCAGCTTTCTGCTTTCGAGCAAAATGTGCTTGGCAGATCCATATCGAACACGGAAGACATCCAACGATTTGCGAACCATCTTGGTGTGGATGCGGTGCTGCAAGGTTCCGTGACTGACTACGATGCCTATTACCCGCCCAGAATGGCTATGAAAGTCAACTGGTACGCAGCCAACCCGGGTTTTCATCCGATCCCGCCTGGTTATGGTTTGCCTTGGGGAACGAAGGCGGAGAAGAAAATTCCAACGGTAGTAAAGCTGGAAGCCGAACGAGCTTTAGCTCGAGAACAAATCGCCACGCAAACACCGATTGCCGAGTCTCCCGCAGGTGTCATTAAGAAGTCCCGGCAAAAAGCAATTCAGGAGCTTCCGAGCCCACGCGGAAATACGTCCGACAATAGCCAGCAAGATCAACAAGCGGACCCAAACAGCGATCGCAAAAGTTCGGGAGATTCAATTGAAGATGCAGAACTACTCGAGGCGTCCAGCATGGCACCACCTCCAAAGACCGCCGGTAGAAAATCGCTGTTGCAAAATCGTAGGCATTCCACAAAGCGAGAAAACTCTGATTCCCCCGTAGTCCAGTTGGCTTCTTACAATGCTGCCTCCGAACCACGCTTGTCAGATGATCGCGAATCCATTGAATCAAAACAAATGGCAGTACCATCACAAATGCTTCCATTGCCTATCGGCTCCGATGTCCAATATGAAGCTATCGAGGGTGCAATCGCGGGCGAATTTTCGAATCCCGATGCGATAGAACTACCACCTCAATGGCCCGATCCGCAAGGCTTCATTCCCGCGCCGCCAAAACCGTTGCGTCCGGTCGCGTCGGCACAATCGGAACCTATCATTTCACATATGCGCAGTTACAACGGTAGTGACGGAGATTTCACGCAAGCGCTTTCTGACTATTATTACTTTCGTGACGACGGTCGCTTTGGAGGCTGGGAAGCGTATCTCCAACGCAGTGAAGACTTTATAAGATTTTGCTGCCACCAGCACTTGGTGGAAACCCTCGCAGCACGCGGCGGAGAACTCAAAAGTCGAACCGTAGTTCGTTGGCCATTAAACCGATATGATCGCTAGGTTGGCTCTCCGTCCACGCGGACGCATCATCGAGCAACCACCTTACGCGGTTGGCGGCTCGGAGTGGTCTCATGGCAAAAGAAGTCAACGTTCTCGCATTAGTAAAAGGCGACGAACAATATTTGTTTCTGTTCGATGATTTGAATCGTGTGGAGACACTTCGCTTGTTGGGTCGTTACGCTGCGGATCCGGACCTTTCATTCTCGTGGTACGACGCGGCAGTGCTAAGTCAAAAAATCCGAAGCACGATGCCTGCGTCGTCTATGCCTGCGTCGTCCAAACCGTCTTCCCATGCAGAATCGTCGTTAGAATCAGCCTCATCCGCCGAGTCACAGCAATCGAACAACTCGACCCTTGCAGGCGAATCTACCGCTGGCGGTAAGCAAGTTCGATTTCAATTTCCATCCTTTAAACAAGAACGTTTGCCCGAGTAGCATTCATAGCGCAAGCTAGTGCATGCATGCAGAAATCGGACAATTCTTACGTTACTTAAGCGTTGAAAAGAACGCCTCAGAGCTGACGATCAAATCCTATCGCGAGGATCTGATCGACCTAGCGGACTTCCTTTCTGATGAAGGTACCAAGACCGTTGCAGCGGCAAGCGTCACGCCGTCCGATCTGCGAACATATGTCGCTGCGCTGCATGATGCGGGTTATGCCAAAAGTAGTATCGCTCGCAAGCTGGCTTCGCTACGTAGCTTTTACCGTTTCGCTCAGCGTCAATCGATCGCTAATAGCAACCCAGCGAAGCCGCTTCGCAATCCTCGGGGAACTAGGAAGCTTCCGCATTTTCTGACTGGCGACGAGATCGACGCCTTGCTGAAAGCTCCCGCGTCCAACGATCCATCAGGAATGCGAGACAAAGCGATTTTGGAAACGATGTACTCTGCTGGGTTACGGGTCAGCGAAGTTGTCGCACTGAATGATGGAGATATCGAGTTCGCCGACGGAGTCATTCGCATTCGCGGTAAAGGTCGTAAGGAGCGTTTGGGCTCACTTGGCAAGTACGCTACCGAGGCGTTGAATAGCTATCTTCAATTCCGCTCACAAATTAGTGCCACCGCGAGGCCCTCAAAAGCAGCCACTCGAGCGGCAACAAATCCTGGTGTCAAATCGAGCAGCAAAGAAAATCCACGTGACGCGGCTACTTTCGTCAATAAGTTTGGAACACGTTTGACGACTCGCAGCGTTGGTCGAATGCTCGAAAAATATATTCTTCAGTGCGGGCTCGATGGGCGCACCAGCCCCCACACGCTTCGTCATAGTTTCGCAACGCACCTCCTCAACGCAGGTGCCGACATTCGAAGCGTTCAAGAATTACTCGGCCACAAAAGCCTTGTGACAACACAAATCTACACCCACGTCACCACCACCAATCTGATCGAAACGTATAATCGAGCGCATCCACGAGCAAAGTAGGAATGTGCATGTTTTTCGATATTCAAATAAACGGCTGCTGGGGAGTCGACTTCAACAGCGAAAGTCTAACGGACGAGCATTGGCAATTTGCCCAAGAAAAACTCGCCCTCGATGGGACTGATTTCTATCTTCCGACGATCATCACCGACAGTGTTGACGCGATGTTCGCCAAGATCAGTCGCATCGCAGGCCTGATCGAACGAGAGCCTCTTTCCGAGCGGCGTGCGGTGGGCATTCATGTGGAAGGCCCCTTTATCTCGCAGGAGCCTGGATACATTGGAGCACATCCTCCTCAGCATGCGCAACCG
>JANODQ010000622.1:0-4603 GCA_031412775.1 Pirellulaceae bacterium
CATAGGCGGCGAACAGCCCGATCGGCTTAGGTAACCCTACCAACCACTTCGCGAGCCGTTTTTTTTCTAGGGGAACAAGCGATCGATTCCCTTGAATACTAGAGCGACTTCGATATACATCGCAAGGCATGCCCCGATCGCGACATGCATCTACAAAATGGTTTTCACGAAAACGAGACCAAGCGAACTCCTCCAAGCCGCAAAACGCAAATTGGCGATAGCCTCGCTCACGCAGATGTTCCAACGCAAGTTTCGCGATCGCATCATCATCGGTCTCGACCCATGGAATCGATTCAATTCTTCTGGCCGAACTCAGGTCGACAACTGGGATTTTCAGCTTCGCTAAGACACTTGCAATTGCATCATTCTCAATCCGTGCGATGATTCCATCACCACGCCATTTTTTGATCCAGCTCGGAGGCTCCGCGCCGCGTTCCTGCTCTGGGAGGGCGATGCTCCAAGCGTCGTGACGCTTCTGATATTCGACGATCCCTTCGAGCAATCCTCGCGCGTAGGCGTTTGAAGTTTCTATTAACAGGGCGACCGATTTTCTTTGCTTCATGGTAAAATATTATAACTCTCTTGCGCAAATTCTCATAGCAAATCCCAAGGTGATCGTTCATTCTTAGGAGGCAGATTTTGCCTCTAGCAGTCATAACGGCCGGCCCAAGTCGCCTGCAAGACTTCGTGTGTCCCTCGAAAACAGTTTCTCAAAAGCGAAAATGAGCAAAAAACCTTTCAATGTCGCAATGGTCGGCCTGGGCTTCGGTTCCGAGTTTATTCCTATCTATCAAAGGCACAGCGAAGCGAACGTGATCGCTGTTTGCCGTCGGAATGAACAACAGATGAATGAAGTCGCGGATCGATTTCAAATCGCGAAACGGTATCGAGAGTTCGATGACGTGCTGTCAGACCCTGAAGTCGATTTTGTCCACATCAACTCGCCGATTCCCGATCACGGTTGGATGAGCCTTCGCGCTCTGAAGGCCGGTAAGCATGTGATGTGTACTGTCCCCATGGCGACCACTATTGACGAGTGCGATCAGATTTGTCAGGCCGTGGCCGACACTGGGAAAAAGTACATGATGGCCGAAACGGTTGTCTACAGTCGCGAATTTCTTTTTTTGAAGGAGCTCTACGGCCGTGGTGACCTTGGGGACATTCAATTCATGGCAGCCAGTCATCCCCAAGACATGGAAGGATGGCCAGAGTACTGGGAACGGATGATTCCAATGCACTATGCGACTCACGTAGTCTCGCCGGTTCTCGGACTAGCGAACAAACGAGCGGAATACGTATCGTGTTTTGGGTCCGGTGTTATTCGTAATGAGCTTGCCGTGAAATCAGGGAACAAATACGCGGTTGAATCGTGTCATATCAAACTTCAAGATAGCGACATCGCAGCCCATATTTGGCGCTTCCTGTTTGATACTGCTAGGCAATATCGCGAGAGCTTTGACGTGTATGGAACGAAGAAGAGTTTTGAGTGGTCGCTCGTAGAAGGTAAACCCCACGTGATGCACACCGCAAAGAAGCCGGAACACGAGATTGCCGAAGATGTTACCGTTCCCGACTATGCCCATTTGCTTCCAGAACCAATCCGCATGTTCACTCAATCGATTCAAGACGCCGAACACCGTTCGTTTATTCAAGGTGGCGGTCACGGTGGGTCTCATCCGCACTTGGTCAACGAGATGGTCAGAGCGCTGGTTGATGATCGAGAGCCTTGGCCCAACGCAGTTACAAGTGCAAACTGGACTTGTGTTGGATTGTGCGCTCATGAGAGCACAATCGAAGGCGGCAAGATTGTTCATTTGCCAAAGTTTACGTTGCTCTAAATCAGCGACGCTAAAACGATTGGATTACTTACGTGATTCATCTCAATCGCTGTAATTATTTCAGAATTATCGATAGGAAGTAAAACACTGTGAAACTTGCATTTTCGATTTGCTGTCGAGCTCTTTTAGTGATTCTTGCGTGCTTGCAGCCGTTAAGCACTGCCTTATCGGATTCGCGGGCGACCAGCGAAGCAGCAAAACAATCGAATCCCATTCGCGTTTTACTGTTAGGCGATAAGGGGCATCATCGACCTGCCGACTTCGCGGGTCGCGTTGTCCCTGCGCTGTCGAAGGTTGGTATCCAAGTCGACTATACCGAAGAGGTAGAGATCCTATCGAATAAGACTGGTAAGCTCAACGAATACGATTGCGTGGCTCTCTTTGCAAACATCGACAGGATCACGCCAGAACAAGAGCAAGGATTACTTGCTTATGTCGAAAGCGGGCATGGATTTGTACCGATACACTGCGCATCATTTTGCTTTCGAAATTCCGATCGATTTGTTCGTCTCGTAGGTGCCCAATTCAAACAGCACGGCGCGGAAGTATTTACAACGAAGATTGTCATTCCAGAGCATCCTGTGATGGTCGGTTATGGTAGCTTCGAGAGCTGGGATGAAACCTACACGCATGATCGACACAACACCGAAAACCGAAACGTACTAGAGGTTCGAGTTGCGGGTGCTCATGCACGTGGTGTTACCGAGGAGCCCTGGACATGGGTGCGTGAACAAGTCAAGGGGCGGGTTTTTTATACCGCTTGGGGGCACGACGAACGTACATGGAATCAACTTGGGTTTCAAAATCTGCTTGAACGAGGTATTCGCTGGGCGGCAAAAGCTACTCTGAAAGACGTTAAGCCATTTACGAACTTAACAGCCTTCCCAGAGCAAAAAATGACCAGCGTCTCGAAGGACCTTCCGGCTTTTAGTTACACGGAAGTTGGTGCTCAGATACCTAATTACACGCCCAGCAAAAAGTGGGGCGTTCAAGGCGATCCGCTTACAACGATGCAGAACCCGTTACCGGGCGCAGAGAGCTTGAAGCACTACGTTACACCACAGGGATTCGCCATGAAACTATGGGCGTCAGAAGCAGAACCCAATACAACGTCTACACCCAAGGTACTTCGTGACAGTGCGGGTGCAGGGTTGGTTGGAAAGCCAATCGCGATGTCTTGGGACGAGCGTGGGCGCTTGTGGGTTTGCGAAACAATTGATTATCCAAACGAGTTGCAAGACGCAGGTAAAGGCCGAGACCGCATTCGAATTTGCGAAGACACCGATGGTGACCTCGTCGCGGATAAGTTCACGGTTTTTGCAACTGGCTTGAGCATTCCTACTTCCATCGTTCACTACCGAGGCGGTGCAATTGTTCAAGACGGAACCGAGACCGTCTATCTCAAGGACATTGACGGCGACGAACAAGCGGACTTTAGACAACAGCTAATCACTGGTTGGTTTCTTGGTGACACACACGGAGGAGTTAGCAATTTTCAGTGGGGAATCGACAATTGGATCTACGCAATGCAAGGCTATAACGCCTCGCAACCTGTAATCAATGGTGTCGCGCAACAACCATTCAAGCAAGGTTTTTGGCGATTTTCTGTAGAGAGTGGAAAGTCGGACGATACTGCACCTGCCTATGCGGTGACAGCCCCAGAAACAGCAGTCAGCAAATTTGACTCTCACACAATCCGCGTCTCGAAGCTTGAGTTTCTCCGATCGACAAACAATAACACTTGGGGGCTTGGGATCAGCGAGGAGGGGCTGATCTTCGGTTCCACCGCAAACGGAAACCCAAGTGACTTCATGCCGATTTCCAACAGCTACTTCGAACGAGTAAAAGGTTGGTCTCCGGAGACGCTTCAAATGATTTCCGACAACGATCGATTTGCACCGATTACGAATGCAGTCCGCCAAGTCGATCATCACGGCGGATACACTGCCGCCGCCGGTCACTCGCTCTATACCGCTCGCAAGTACCCCAAGCCATGGTGGAACCGAACGGCATTTGTCTGCGAGCCAACAGGGCATTTGGTCGGAGCATTCGTCTTAAGTCGAGATGGTGCAAACTATCGTAGCACAAGCCCTTTCAATCTAGTTGCGAGCGATGACGAGTGGGCTTCGCCGATCATGGCTGAAGTTGGACCCGATGGAAATATGTGGGTACTCGATTGGTACAACTATATCGTGCAACACAATCCAACGCCGAATGGTTTTTCAAAAGGCAAGGGAAATGCTTACGAGAGCTCGCTGCGTGATAAAAAGCACGGGCGAATCTACCGTGTTGAATATCAAGGTAACGAGGGTACGAGCGACCATGAATTTGATTTAAAAATTGCTCGTACAGGTCTTGCGAATGCCAATACGGCAACGTTAGTGGAAGCACTTCAACATAGCAATTTTCTATGGCGAAAGACCGCGCAGCGTTTGCTTATCGAGAAGTTCACTAATCTGATGAATAACACGACAGAGACATCCGAAACATCCGCTTTGATTCAAAATCTCTACACGTTAATCCAAGATCAAAGTGTAGACGAAATCGGCATCAATCCCGGTGCTGTTCATGCGATCTGGACCTTGGCCGGATTGCAACATTCGAATCAAAAGACAAACGGTGTGCTCGTAGGAGCACTGCGTCACCCGAGTCCTGCGGTTCGACGCGCGGCAGTCCAAGTCCTCTCAAGCGATGCGGCAGACATAGACAAATTGCTGGCTAGCGACGTATTGAGTGATTCTGATGCACAAGTGAAGCTGGCTGCG